>DASZNX010000517.1:0-10284 GCA_035551075.1 Gemmatimonadales bacterium
GCATCCTTGTGCACCTGCGCCCACTGCGCTTCGTCGTATTCGCCGACTTCGTGGCGCAGCTCGGTCTCCGCCAGTCGTTCCGCCGCCGCCTTTTCCTTTTTCTGAAGATCGCGCAGCGTCTCTTTCCGCTGCGCGATCAACTGCTGGGCGGCTTCGGCGTGCGACTTGAGCTCCTCCATCACGCTTTTGAGCCGTGCTTCGTAATCGGCCTTCACGCGCGTACGGACTTCCACTGACGCCGAGTCAGCCGACTCCTTGATGCGCGCAAGCCATGCCTCGTACTGGCGACGCTCTTCCAGCAGCCGCTCGATCGCGGCCGCGTTCTTGGACGATCCTTTAGCCATCCCCCTCCCTCTCCCGCTGCAGTCGTGCAACAGCCTCGGAGGTCAGCGGTTTCGGCTCACCGACCGTGCGCGCTGCGGTAATGATCCGCGCCGCGTGCTCGAGACTTTCCATGCGAATCCAGGCCTCGTCGAGCGTCCTACCCATCGTCACCGCGCCATGATTTGCCAGCAGCAACGCCTGATTCCGACGGTCGCTCAAATGGGGGACGATGCGATCGCCCAACTCCGGCGTGCCGGGCATGCCGAAGTCCACGAGCGGCACCGGTCCCACCAAAAAGATAAGCTCCGGCAACAAATTGCCCGGAATCTCCTGTCCCGCAACCGCAAACCCCGTAGCAGCCGGGGGATGCGCATGCACGACGGCGTGCACGTCGGGCCGGTGTCGCAAAATGCGCAAATGCAAGTCCAACTCGCTGGTAGGCTTGCGGCGACCCCGCGACCTGGGGTTTCCCCGTAAATCGACCTCGACCATATCCGAGGGGACGAGCAGCGACTTGATCAGCCCGCTCGGCGTGACCAGCACGCGTTGCGGCCCGACACGCACGGAGATATTGCCGTCGCGGCCGGCGATCAAACCGCGTGCGGCGAGCTGGCGGCAGCACAGCGCCATGCGCCGGGCGACCGCGCCGGCGTTCATAGCTCGTGGACGATCGTGCCCGCGACGATGGTCAAGACGGCGCGCCCCGTCAGCGCGCGGTCCGTGAACGGCGTGTTGCGGCTCTTCGAGTAAAACGCGTTGGGATCCACGGTCCACTTGGCGGTGGGATCGAGCACCACGATGTCGGCGACCGACCCTTGCGCCAGCGTGCCGCCGGGCAGATGAAACACCCGCGCCGGCTCCGTGGTCATTCGCTTGAGCAGTTCGGGCAGCGTGAACAACCCGCTGCATACGAGCTCGGTGTGCGCCACACCGAACGCCGTTTCGAGTCCCACGATCCCAAAGGGCGCGTCGTCGAACGCAGCCTCTTTTTCGTCGTAGGCGTGCGGGGCATGATCGGATGCGATACAATCGATGACGCCGTCCTTGAGCGCTCCCTGCAGCGCTTCGACGTCGGCGGCTTCGCGGAGTGGTGGATTCATCTTGGCGTGTGTGTCGTACTCCTCGCACGCGACGTCGGTCAGGATCAGATGATGCGGCGTGACCTCCGCCGTCACGCGGATGCCCCGTTCTTTCGCCTCTCGAATGATGGCCACCGAACCGCGCGTCGACATGTGGCACAGATGCACGTGCCCGCCCGTCAGCTCGCCCAGCAGGACGTTGCGGGCGACCATGATTTCTTCCGCCGCGGCAGGAATGCCCTTGAGCCCGAGGCGCGTCGCCACAAGTCCCTCGTGCATCACGCCGCCCGCCGCGAGCGTCGGATCTTCGCAATGGTCGGCGACCGGGATATCGAACGTGCGCGCGTATTCGAGCGCGGTGCGCATCAGGTGACTCGAGGCGACCGGCTTCCCGTCGTCCGAGACCGCGACCGCGCCCGCCCCGACCATCTCTCCGAATTCGGCCAGGCGCTCGCCCTTTTGTCCGATCGACACCGCCCCGATGGGATGGACGCGAGCAAGACCGGCGCGGCCCGATTGACGGACGATAAACCCGACCGCCGCCTGATTGTCGGTGACGGGATCGGTGTTGGGCATCGCGCAGATCGCGGTGAACCCGCCCGCGGCGGCGGCACGCGCACCGCTCGCAACCGTTTCCTCGTCCTCGTTTCCAGGCTCGCGGAGATGGACGTGAAGGTCGATCAGGCCCGGTGCGATGACCTTTCCCTTCACATCGCGGACGAGTGTACCGTCAGGGCCGCTTATCCCGCGACCCACGCCGGCGATCTTTCCATCCTGGATCAGCACGTCGCCCGGCTGATCCATGTCGCGACTGGGATCGATGATCCGGCCGCTCTTGAGCAGAATCGGCTGGCTCACTCGTTCCCTCCCCCCCCTCCCCCTCCCCCTCCACCTTTGGCGGCGTCAGCCAGCTCGACGCGACCGCCCGCGAGCAGATAGAGCACCGCCATGCGCACGGCCACGCCGTTCGTGACCTGGTCGAGGATGATGCTGTGCGGCCCGTCGGCGACGCGCGAATCGATTTCCACGCCGCGATTCATCGGGCCGGGGTGCATGATCGTGATCTCGCGCGGTGCCCGTTCCAACCGCTCGGGCGTCACGCCGAAGACCCGGTAGTACTCGCGGAGACTGGGGATAAACCCCTTCTCCATGCGCTCGAGCTGCAGCCGCAGCACGTTGAGCACATCGGCCCATTCGATCGCCTCTTCCACGCGCCCAAACACCTTGACGCCGAGCTCTTCGATGCCGCGGGGCAGCAATGTCCACGGGCCGCACACGGCGACTTCCGCGCCGAGCTTGCTGAGCCCCCAGATATTCGAGCGGGCAACGCGCGAGTGCAGTACATCGCCCACCAGGCAGACCTTGAGGCCGGCGATTTTGCCGTGCTTGTCGCGGATCGTGAGGAGATCGAGCAACGCCTGCGTGGGATGCTCGTGCTGGCCGTCTCCGGCATTGATCACGTTCGACGCGATGCGGTTACCCAGGAACTCGGCGGCGCCCGACGAGCCGTGACGAATCACGACCATGTCGATGCGCATGGCCTCGAGATTCCTGGCCGTGTCCACCAGAGTCTCGCCTTTTGAGACGGACGAGCCGGTCGCCGCGACGTTGACCGTATCCGCCGATAGCCGTTTCTCGGCGAACTCGAAAGAAATGCGGGTGCGCGTCGATGCTTCGAAGAAGAGATTGACGATCGTTTTGCCGCGGAGCGCGGGGACTTTCTTGATCGGCCGCTCGGACACTTCCTTGAACGGTTCGGCGGTATCGAGAATGAGCCCGATCTGCTCGCTCGTCATGTGCTCGAGCCCGGTGAGGTCCTTGCCCAGGATCGAGGTCACCGTCATTGGATCAGGTCCACCTGATCCTGGCCGTCCAGCTCCTGCACCTGCACGTCCACCCGGTCACCGGCACCGGTCTTCACGGCCTTGCCCACGATGTCGGCCTGAATCGGCAGCTCGCGCCCCCCGCGGTCAACGAGCACGCAGAGCGAGATGCGCTTCGGCCGGCCGAAGTCGGCCAGCTCATCCAGCGCGGCACGTACGGTCCGGCCCGTGTACAGCACATCATCGACGATGACGACGTGTGTGCCCGTGAGATCGCCGGGAATGTGCGTTTCGCCGATCACCGGCTTGGGACCGACGGTTTCGAGATCGTCGCGGTAGAGCGTGATGTCGAGCGAACCGCACCGGATCCGCGCGGAGCCGCCTTCTTCCTGTTCGATGAGTTTGGCGATGCGCTGGGCGAGCTCGACGCCGCGGCGTTGAATGCCGATCAGCACCAGGTCCTCGGTCCCGGCGAGCTCCGTGATCTCCACTGCCATACGCTGCAACGCCCGCGACATCGCGCGGGCGTCGAAGATCGTGGAACGCTGTTGGGCCTGGGGTCGGGGCATTCTGAAGGGTGAAACCTACTACGGCGGCGAAGAGCGGCAAAGACCGGTTATATTCCCGCGAGTGCCGCTCGGGCGGCCCACGGTCCGCGTGAAGGGTCTTTGGCCCACCCCCCACCCCAGAAGTGTTGCCGACATAACCTGACTTCCTCGCCCCAGCACGCGGACAACGGGCGGTCTTTAGGAAGGAGGGTTTCCGTGCAGCTCAACCTCGAGTGGCTCCGTAAGCAGGCCAAGCACCAGCTCGCCGAGCTCCGCAAGACCAATCCCAACGCCAAACTCGCCGATGCGCAGCTCGCGGTGGCGCGAGCGAACGGTTTTCCGAGCTGGCGGGCGCTCAAGGCCCACGTCGATTCGCTCAGCATCGATGGCCGGCTCTTTGACGCCGCGCGCACGGGCGACGTCGCGACGTTGACCGCATTGCTCGACCGACATCCGGACCGGCTGCAAGCGCGCGACGAACCGTATGCGTTTACGCTGCTCCACGCCGCGGCGCGTGAGGGACAGCTCGCGACCGTCGATCTGCTGCTGCGGCGTGGGCTCGACCCGAACGTGCGCGAGAAGGGCGACAATACTTACCCCATGCATTGGGCGGCCGCGGCGGGCAAGCTCGACGTCGTGCGCCGGCTCGCGGACGGCGGCGGCGACGTCATCGGCGCGGGCGACGATCACGAACTGGAAGTCATCGGCTGGGCGAGCTGCTGGGAAGGAGCCGATGACGCTGCGCACCGCGCGGTCGTCGATTTTCTGCTGAGCCGCGGCGCGCGGCATCACATCTTCTCCGCGGTGGCCATGAATCTCGCCGGCGAGGTGCGGCGCATCGTGACCACCAATCCCGCGGCGTTGACCGCGCGCCTCTCCCGCAACGAGAATCATCAAACGCCGCTCCATTTTGCTGTCGGACACAAGCGGCCCGAGATGGTGGCGCTGCTCATCGAGCTCGGTGCCGATCCACTGGCGGCGGACGGGTTCGGATTTCCACCGGCGATGTACGCGATGTCTCCCGAGATCGATCAGCCCGTGATGGAAGCGATCCACGCGCTCACCGCCGGGGAGCTGCGCAGCGCCGATCGCGGGAGCCGCGCCACACGCGGCGGCACCATGGATCTACTCGCCGCGGTCGCGCTCGGCGATTGGACGGCTGCGGCGCGGCTCGTGCGCGACAATCCCGACCTGCTGCGCAGCGGCGGCGTGTTGCACCTCGCGACCAAGCGCGGCGACGCGCGTGCCGTGAAATGGCTCCTGGATCAGGGCGCCGATCCCAATGTTCGGTGGGCGCACTGGGATTCGGATGTGACGGCGTTACACCTCGCCGCGCTGGCGAATCATCCGGAAACCGTACCGCTGCTGCTCGCCGCGGGCGCCGATCCCAGGATCCACGATACGAAACACGATAGTGACGCCCGCGGGTGGGCTGAGTTTTTCAAGCGCGCAGATATTCTGGCGCTGCTTCAATAGACCGGCGTCACCGGAGCTTTGCCTTGCAAGACGGACTGCACGTTGGCGACCGCGATCGCGGCCATCTTGCGGCGTGTCTCCGCTGTGGCGCTGCCGATGTGGGGAAGCAGGACCGTCCGGGGCGCCGCGAGGAGTCTCGGATGGATGCTCGGCTCGTCGGCATATACGTCGAGCCCCGCTCCACCGAGGTGGCCGGTTTCGAGGGCCGCGGCGAGCGCTTCCTCGCGGATCAGGTCGCCACGCGATGTATTGATGAGGATGGCTCCCGGTTTCATACGGGCCAGTGACTCGGCGTTGATGATGCCTTTCGTTTCCGGAGCAGCGGGGACGTGCAGGCTGAGGATGTCGCTCTCTGCCAGCAACTGCGCGAGGTCGACACGTCGAGCACCGGTAGCGCGCTCGAACTCGGGTTTCGGATTCCGCGTCGAGTAGCGGAGGTGGAGACCAAACGGCAGCGCGCGCCGGCCGACGGCCTGCCCGATTCGTCCGGCGCCGAGCAGGCCCAGTGTGCGACCGCGCAGCTCGAGGCCGAGCAGCTGTTCGGGATGCCATCCGGTCCATGTGCCGCTGCGGACGAGATCGACCCCTTCCACCAGCCGCCGGGCTGTGGCGAGGATCAACGCCCACGTGAGATCCGCCGTCGCGTCGGTGAGTACGTCGGGCGTGTTCGTGACGATGACTTTGCGCATCTCGGCGGCCACTACGTCCACGTTATTGTAGCCGACGGCACAATTCGCGACGATCCGCAGCTTGGGAAGGTTTTTGAGCTCGGTTCCGCCGACCCACCGCGAGAGTAGCGGGACAATGGCAACCCAGTCGCCCTTGGGCGTGGGGTCGCCAGCGGCAAGCCAGGTGATGTCGAGGTCGGTGAGCTGCGTTGGCTCGAGGAGATTCTTGAGCTCCGCGGCGATTAAGACAGGATAGCTCAAGGGCGGCGAAGGGGCGGCGAGGAGGCGGCGAAGGGGCGCCGAAAAGCCATTGACTTCGAGTTGATGGCCTGTTGAACTGCAAACCCAGTATTAAGGCGCATGGGCCCCCATAAACGATTTCTCGCTTGGCAAGAATGTCACAAGCTCGTACTTCTGGTTTACAAGGCTACGGAAGCCTTTCCAAAACACGAGATGTACGGATTGACGTCACAAGCGCGACGCTCGGCATTCTCAGGAGCAGTGAACATTGTTGAAGGAGCATCCCGCAGAGGTCGCAACGAACTCCGCCGCTTTCTGGACATTTCGCTCGGCTCGCTCTCAGAGTTGGAATACGTGTTGGAGGTAGCCGCGGCGCTAGGATATCTAAAGGAACAATCTCGGGCAGCGCTCGAGGCTCAACAGAAACGGGCTCGATATTTCACCTGGAAGCTTCAGGCATCGTTGCGCGACTCCAGGCAGGCGTGACCCCTTCGGCGCCCCTTCGCCGCCGGTTTATTCGCCGCCCCATCGCCGCCCTTACTGCATCGGCGTCTGTTGCATGAGGACAGCTTGCCAGCGGCCGCCTTTGCGAACGAAAACTCGGGTGTAACGGATCTTCCCGCTAAAGGGGAAGCCTCGCATCGTGCCCGTGTTGTCGGCGATCCCGGTGAGCACCGCGACATCCCCGTACACGCGTACGTTGAGACTGTCGTATTTGATCGCTGTCAGATGCAGCGTGCCACTCGCGAGATCGCGGATGTTGTCGGCGCGCGTGCGCACCGTGCCAAGGCGCGAGATCTCCATGAAGTCCGGGGCGAGGAGCTTCGAGAGCGCGACGGTATCAGCTGCGAGGAGGGCCTCGCGCCGGCTCGCCTCCAACGCCCGCACGGAGTCCTCGACCTGGGCAGGCGCAGACGACCATACCGCCAGCAACAGCACCACCATTCCGATCGTCTTCATCAGCGTCCCTCCACTTTCAGATTTCGCGGGCCCACGTACTCGGACTGCGGGCGTATCAAGTGGTCCTCGGCATGTTGCTCGATCACGTGGGCGCACCATCCGGCGACGCGCCCACACGCAAATGTCGCCACAAAAGACTGTGGTTGCAGACCGACCGCCTGCAGCAGGAGTGCTGTGAAAAACTCGACGTTGGTGCGCAGGTTGCGACCCGGCTTCACTTCGTCGAGCACTTTCAGCGCCGTCTGCTCGACCGAGCGCGCCAGATCGAACAACTTCCGGTTCTCGAGCGCCGCTGACGTCATATCATCGGCAGCTTTGCTGAGCACTGCGGCGCGCGGGTCACGAACCTTATAGACGCGATGCCCGAAGCCCATGATGCGGCGTCCCGCCTTCAACTCGTTGCGCACCCACTGCTCCGCGCGGTCGGCCGTCTGGATGTCCTTCAGCATGTCGAGCACCGGCCCCGGCGCGCCGCCATGGAGCGGCCCCTTAAGCGCCCCGATCGCTCCCGTCACCGCACTCACCATATCCGACCGCGTGCTGGCGATCACCCGTGCCGCAAAGGTCGATGCATTCATGCCATGGTCGATCACGGTCACCCAATAGGTATCGACGGCGCGCGCGGCGATCGGGTCGGGCTCCTTGCCGTGCACCATATAGAGGAAATTGGCCGCGTGAGGGAGATCAGCGCGCGGCGCAATCGGCTGCTTGCCCGCGCTGAGCCGCGCGTGTGCCGCGATGACGGTGGGAAACCGCGCGGTCAACATCTTCGCAGCCTGCATGTCCGCCGCTGGAGAGATGTCATCCGGATTAGCAAGGTCGAGCGAGAGGGTCGCACAGGCCATCCGCAGCGCGTCGATCGGTGGCGCGTCCGCCGCCGCCCGCACCACGCGCAGCGTTTCGTCAGGGAGCGACCGAAGCGCCGCGATCTCCTGGCGCAGCGCCGACGATTCCTCACGTGTCGGAAGGGCGCCGCGCCAGAGTAGGTGCGCAGCCTCCTCGAAGCTCACGCGACCGGCCAACTCGTTCAGCTCGTAGCCGCCGATGATGAGCTGCCCGGCGAGGCCATCGACGTGGCTCAGCCGAGTCTGGGCGGCAACGATGCCGTCCAACCCCCGAGGTTTTACCGGCGTGCCGATGAGACTTCCTTCACCAGCTGATAGATGTACTCGGCGCCATCGTAGTAATCCTGCACGCCAACCCGCTCATCCTTGCCGTGCGCGCGGATATCGTTGACATCGATGAAGACGCCGGACACGCCGTACACGGGAACGCCGGCGTTCCGGAAGAAGAGCCCGTCCGTCGCACCCGTCTCCATGACCGGCACAACCGGAATATTCCATAGCCGTTTCGTGACGCGTTCGATGGCCCCCATCACCTCCGGCGTCAGCGGCGACGGCGGACTCGGCGTGGCGGGACTCACGACGCTCACCGCGACCGCCGTATCAGCGACGACCTTGACCAGCGTGCGCTGCACCTCGTCCTGCGGTGTCCCCGGCAGCATGCGACAATTGACCGTGGCGGTCGCCGTTTGCGGCAGCGCATTCTCGGCATGCCCACCGGAAAGCTCGGTGGCCACGCAGGTCGTCCGGAGCTGCGCGTTGTACAGGGGACTCACGTCAGAGAGACGGCGGATCGCCGCGGTATCGGGAACCGGAGCGGCGACTGCCGCCATATCCGCCGCAAGCTGGCCTTGTTGCAGCGTCGACAGGCGCTGGAAGGAGGCGCGCGTGATCTCGTTGAGCTGCGCCGGGAATTGATAGGCGCTGAGCCGGCCAAGGGCAGCGGCGAGCCGGTAGATGGCGTTGTCTTTCGTGGGGAGCGAGCTGTGGCCGCCGGGATTGTGAACTTCGAGCTTGAACGTGACGTAGACCTTTTCGCTCGCCTGCACGGACCGCATCAATCGCTTGCCGTTCAAAATGACCGGATCCCCGGCATCCATGTTGATCACGTACGCCCCGTCGACCAGGTCTTTGTGATTTTGGAGCAGCCACTGCACACCGTTGTAATCGCTGCCGCCTTCCTCCCCGGCCGTCAACGCGAGAATCAGATCGCGGTTGGGCTTGTAGCCCTCCTGCTTGAGCCGCACGAGCGTGGCGACGAGAATGGCATCACCGTCCTTGACGTCCTGTGTGCCCCGGCCGTAGAAGTAGCCGTCTTTCTCGACGAACGTGAACGGGTCCATGGACCAGTCCTCGCGTCGCGCCTCGACGACATCGAGGTGGGAGAGGAGCACGATCGGCTTCTGCGCGCCCGTTCCACGATATCGAGCGACCAGATTGAAGTTCTTCGAGCCCGCGGGCCCGATGACTTGCACATCCGCCGCGGGGAATCCGGCTTGGAGCAGCCGATCGGCCATCGCCTTCGCGGCGACCGTCGTGCTGCCACTCGAGCCGGTGGTGTTGATGTTGATGAGCTGCTCGAAGATGTCGCGCGCCCGTTGATCATTGGCGCTGAGCGGTTTTTGCGCCTGCGCCGTTAACGGACTGGCGAAGCCGGCGAGCAACGTGCACACGAGCAACAATCGTCCAGTCATATCACTCCTCAATAAGTCGCGCCGGCGCCTTATTGCGCCAGGCGTTCATCAAAGCCTCGCGCACCGCGGCCTTGGCCGCGTAGCGCAGCACCACGTTCGTCGCGCCCTTCTCGCCCCACTTCCCCTTTACCGGCACAAACGCCTTCGGCTCGGTGCGCACGAACAGCTCCTGTTGCTCGGGCGTCAGCCTGACCATCGCCCAACCGCCGCGCGGGTAGCCCAATGTCGCGAAGATTTTTCCGGCCACGCGAAAGTCGGGATGCGCCATATGGGCCGCTTCGGCGGTTTCCGGGAGGCTCAAGGCCAGCCGGCGAAACTCGTTCGCGGTCATTGCGCGGCCTTTCTGTAAACGCGCACGTAATCGACGAGCATCGTCGCTGGAAAGATGGAGTCCGATTGCGGATCGCCGTCGAAATGACCGCCCACGGCCTGATTCAGTATCACGTAAAAGGGCTGGTCGAATACCCACCGGCCCCGCGGCTCGACCTCACGCCGGCTCACCGAGTAATGGAGCGTGTCATCGATGAAGTACCGGATCGACAGCGAATCCCATTCGACGCCGAAGGTATGAAAGTCGCGAGTGTAGGACCCGCCCGCCAGCGAGCGAAGGTGCACGAACGGCGTGTTACC
>DASZNX010000518.1:0-9019 GCA_035551075.1 Gemmatimonadales bacterium
GCCCAGGCACCGGTGCTCATTCCGACGGCGCCCCCCGCCCCCGCTCCCGCCGCCATAGCGCTCGCCCCTCCGCCTCCGCCGTCCCCGTTCGCGCGGTTCGATCGGCTCAGCGATTCGCTGTCGCGCGCGGTGCGCACCTACCACGATCGCGCGGCGCTGTTCGCAAGTGGTCGAGGCGACTGCGCCGGGCTCGCGAATGGGCTGGTTGCGGTCGAGAGTCTGTGGAACAGTTACAACGCGGAGCGACGCGCGCGGATGGCGAATTTCGACCAGCGGCGGGCGTTGCAGGATCAGGCGATGTATGCGTCCGTCGATTCGGTGGAGAGCCGGTTCGAGCAGTCGGGCTGCCGCCGCCCCTGAAGGGGCGGCGGAATGTCCAATGATCAATGATCAATGAACGATCATCATGGCCACGATCATTGGACATTGATCATTGATGATTGATCATTGTAAGTTTCGGTGCCCCAGGTCCGCAGGCTTTCCGCTCGTGAACCGCGTCAGGCCCCCGCAGGGAGCAGCGCTAAGCGATGTCGGGATTCGTTGCGGGGTGCCTGGGGCAATTACTTCCAATGATCAATGACCAATGATCACTGATCATTGATCATTCGCGCTTTGGTGTAGATTTCCTTCAAATGATTGCACTGGCGCGCAAGTACCGTCCCAAAAAGTTCTCCGACCTGATCGTCCAGGAGCATGTCGCTGCCGCGCTGCGCGGCGCGGTGGCGCAGGGGCGTGTGGCACACGGCTACCTGTTCGCCGGACCGCGCGGCGTTGGGAAAACCACCGCGGCGCGCATTCTCGCCATGGCGTTGAATTGCGAGCAGCGCTCCCCCGCCGGCGAGCCCTGCGGGGTGTGCGATTCGTGCAGCCGAATTTGGACGGGCGCCGCCAACCTCGATGTCGTCGAGCTGGATGCCGCGTCCAACCGCGGCGTGGATGACGCGCGTGATCTCCGCGAGCGCGCGATGTACGCAGCCTCCACCGAGTCCGGGTCCAAGGTGTACATCGTCGACGAAGCGCACATGCTCACGCGTGAAGCATGGAACGCGCTGCTCAAGATTCTCGAGGAGCCGCCTCCCCGGGTCGTGTTCGTCTTTGCCACGACCGAGCCCCAGAAGATCGCCAATACGGCCGCGCCTATTTTGTCGCGGTTGCAGCGCTTCGATTTCCGCCGGATCGGCCCGCACGCCATCGTCGCGCGTCTCAAGGAAGTGGCAAACGCCGAGCACCTGAAGGTCGAGGACGATGCGCTCCACCTCATCGCGAAGAGCGCCAATGGCGGCATGCGGGACGCGCTGTCGCTGCTCGATCAGGTCCTGTCATTCAGCGATGGAGGAAGTCCGGTCACCGCGGCCCGGGTTCGCGAGGTGCTCGGCCTCGTTCCCGACGAGCTCTACCGCGAGATGCTGCGCGCGATCGTCGAGCGCGATCCCGGCGCGATCTTCCCGCTCATCGAGCGACTCCTCGAGGCCGGCGCGGACCTCGGCGAGTTCGTCAATGGGGCCGCAGAGACTTTGCGCGCCCTGCTGCTTGTGGGCGTCGGTGGCCAACCGGAAGGACTCACCGAAGGTCTCCTCGCTGTCGTACGAGAATACGCACCCCAGCTTCCCCCAGCCGACATCGTCCGCTTGCTGACCATCCTCGGTGAATCAGAAGAGCGTCTGAGTCGCAGCGCAAACCAAAGACTATTGGTCGAGTTGCTCCTACTGCGCTGGGCAATGCTCGATCGCACCGTGGAGCTGGCTGAGGTCATTGATGCCCTGAAGAGCGACGGCCTGACGGCCCGACGGCCTGACGGCCCGTCTACGCCATCACCCGCACTAAACCCCGCTGCCGAAACCGGCCGTCCGGCCGTCCGGCCGACCGACCGTCCAACCGGCCAGAAGCTCGAACCAACCCTCGAGAATGTGCGGTCCGCCTGGCCGCAGATCATCGCCGAGGCGCGCGCCAAATCGCCACTGCTCGGCAGCCTGCTCGCCGAAGCGGAGGCCACCGCGGTCGATGGACGAATCATCACCGTCCAGCCTGGTAACGCAGGTCACAGCGAGGGACTCGAGCGACAGCGCGATACTATTGCCCAGGTCATCGGCCGTTTCATCAGCGAGGCGCCGCGCGTGAAAATCGCCGGTGGTCCCGAAGGCTCCCCACGGGGTGGATCGGCGCCCGAGCGCATGACGGCAGAGCGGGCCGCGGCCGAGCGGCTGAAGAGCATCCGGGACAAAGATCCCACCCTGAGCGCGGCCGTAGACGCATTAGATTTGGAGCTTCTCGAATAGCTTGCTAACGCTCCGACGAGGGGTAACTTTCGATATATGGCGGATTTATCTAGCCTGCTCCAGCTCAGCCAGCAGATGCAGGGGCGGCTTACCGAGATCCAGACGCAGTTAGCGCAGCAAACGCTGACGGTTTCTGCCGGCGGGGGTATGGTGCAGGCCACGGTCGATGGACGCGGCCATATTCGCGCCATCAAAATCGACCCCCAGGCAGTCAGCCAGGGCGATGTCGAGATGCTCGAGGATCTCGTGCTCGCCGCGGTTGCGGAGGCGCAGAAGCGCGCCGCCGAGCTGTATCAGGCTGAGGTGCGGAAGCTGGCGTCGGGATTGCCATTCCCGTTCCAGCTCCCGCCGCTCTAGGCCGGCGGCCCCCCCGTGTCCGCCATCGAGGAACTCGTGGCGGAGCTGGCCAAGCTCCCCGGCATTGGTCGTAAGACCGCCCAACGCCTCACATTCCACCTGCTCAAGCAACCCGCGGAAACCGCCGAGCGATTGGCGGAGGCCATCCGCCGCGTCCGGGGTCAGGTCATTGCCTGCGGCACGTGTGGCAACCTGGCGGACGTGGATCCCTGCCCGATTTGCACGGACCCCCGCCGCGACGCCACGCTGCTGTGCGTCGTGGAGGAGTCGGGGGACGTCAGTGCGATCGAGCGCGCCGGCCGCTTCCGCGGCCGCTACCACGTGCTCGGCGGGCGCTTGTCGCCGCTCGATGGCATGGGCCCGGACGAGCTGCACGTGGACCGGCTGCTCGCCCGGCTGGCCAATGGCTCCGAGGTGCGCGAGGTTATCGTCGCGACGAATCCCTCGATGGAAGGTGAGGCGACAGCCACGTATCTCCAGCAGGTGCTGAAACAACTGGGGAGAGGGGAGACGCTGCGGGTCACCCGCATCGCCCGAGGGTTGCCGGTCGGTGGCGACCTCGAATACGCCGATGCGGTAACGATCGCTCAGGCGCTGGCGGCACGGCGCGACATGTCCGAGACCGACTAGGAGGAGCATGGCCGGAGCCGCTAGCTGGTCCTTCAACGAGAACGATTTCAAGCAAATCCAGACGCACCTGCAGGCGTTCCTGCGCGACTCGAACGCGCGCTGCGCCCTGCTCGTCGACCGCAACGGTCAGCTCGTCGCTACCGTCGGAGAAACGCCGCAGTTCGATCCCACCGCTTTCGCTTCACTCACCGCCGCCGACTTCAGTGCCAACGATCAGCTCGCCAAGATGATCGGCGAGCCGGAGTTCGCCTCGCTCGTGCATCAGGGGGAGCGGGAGTCGATGTATCTCGCGGACGTGGCGAAGCGCGTGATTCTCGTCGTGCTATTCGATCAACGCGCGACGCTGGGACTGGTCAAGCTCAAAGCCAAGAACGTCGTGGGGTCACTCAACAAAGTGTTCGAGGAGATGTTCAATCGCGTGGGAACGGGTCAGGCCCAGCAGAAGGGCCTGCTCGAAGGGGCAGAGGACGAAATTGACAAACTCTTCGGGTAGGGGGACGCGGCCATGTCGATGATCAATTACGCGTCCCGCGAAATCAACTGTAAGCTCGTCTACTACGGTCCCGGCCTCGGGGGCAAGACGACGAACCTCGAGCACATCTACGGGAAAGTGTCGCCCAACACGCGGGGCAAGATGATCTCGCTCGCGACCGAAACCGAGCGGACGTTGTTCTTCGACTTTCTCCCGGTTGACCTCGGTACGATCCGCGGCTTCAAGACGCGGTTTCACTTGTATACCGTGCCGGGACAAGTGTACTACAATGCCAGTCGCAAACTGATTCTGAAGGGCGTCGACGGAATCGTGTTCGTCGCCGACAGCCAGATCGAGCGCATGGAAGCGAACGTCGAGTCGATGCAGAATCTGTACGACAATATGTCGGAGTACGGGTACGATCTCACGAAGATTCCCTTCGTGATTCAATACAACAAGCGCGACCTCCCCAATGCGGCGCCCATCAAGGATCTGCAGGCCGCCCTGAATCCCGGATGGCCCGTCGAAGATGCCGCGCGGCAGAAAGTGACGCCCGATCCCTCACATCCCGGCGAAAACCTCGTCGACAAGGCCGGGGGTGAATGGGTCGGTCGCGCCACCTATCACGAGGCGGTGGCCGTGCGAGGCGATGGCGTATTCGACACGCTCAAGGCGGTCAGCAAGCTCGTACTCAAGACGTTGAGCTGATGGCGGGGGCGGGGGCTCCATCTCAGCGTCCTACCGCCATGCGGTGGACACTGCCCAACATCATCACGCTGGCGCGCATTTGTCTCACTCCCGTCATCGCCCTGCTCCCCTTCATCCAGGGTTACTGGCCGAAGGTCATCGCGTTTATCGTTTTTCTGATCGCCGCCTTCTCCGATTTGCTCGACGGCTACCTGGCGCGGCGCTACAACACGACCAGCGAGCTGGGCATCCTCCTCGATCCGATCGCGGACAAGCTGCTGCTCTTCGCGACGTTGGTGCCGATTTTCTGGATGACTCGGCATCCCGTGATTCTCGCGCGCGACAAAGTGGACTACGCGATCCCGTGGTGGGGCAGCTTGCCGCTGTGGGTATGCGTCCTTCTGGTCGGACGCGAGGTGCTGATCACGGTGTTCCGCTTTTTCGCCAAACGGCGGGGCGTCGTGATTCCGGCCGGCGGCGCAGGCAAGTTGAAAGCAGTCGTCCAGAACATCTTCATCGGGGCGACCATCGCGTGGTTCGCCTGGAAGGACGCGATCGCGCAAATGCATCTGGCCGGCGACTTCCGGAACTTCTGGGATGAATTCCACGGCTGGTTCGTTTCCGTGACGCTCGCCGGCGCGATCTTCCTCACCGTGTACTCGCTCCTCGTGTACCTCTACCGCTACCGGGCGCTCCTCAAAGTCGGCAAGTGAAGCTCGAAGTCGTCACGATCGGCACCGAGTTGTTGCTGGGGCATATCCTTGATACGAACGCGGTCGATCTGGGACGCGAGCTGGCCGCGGCCGGCGTGGAAATCGTGCGCCGGACGTCCGTCGCCGACCGGCCCGAAATGATTCGCGCGGCCGTTGCCGAAGCGCTGGACCGGACGGGGTTTGTGATCACGACCGGCGGTCTCGGTCCGACCCGCGATGACATGACCAAGAAGGAAGTGGCGGCCATCTTCAACAAGCCGCTCGTGCTGGACGACACGGTGCTGCAATCGCTGGAGGCGCGGTTTCGCCGTCTCGGCCGGGCGATGCCCGCGATCAACCGCACGCAGGCCGAGGTTCCCGCCGGCGCCACGGTGCTGCCCAATCCCCGTGGCACGGCCCCCGGGTTGTGGGTGGAGGATGAACGGGGCCGGGTGGTCGTCATGCTGCCCGGCGTTCCATCGGAAATGCGCGGCCTGCTTGCGGAAGAAGTTCTTCCGCGCATTGCCGGGCGCGGAGCCACGGCGGGAATGGTGGTCCAGTCGCGAACCATCCGCACGACGGGCATCGCCGAGTCGGCGCTCGCCGAGCGCGTGGGCGAGATCGAACCGGAGATTGCGCCGCTGACGCTTGCGTACCTGCCATCGCCGGACGGCGTGGACCTGCGCGTCACGGCGTGGCGACTGCGCGCAGAGGAAGCAGAGCGGCTGCTCAGCGCTGCCGCCGCGCGGCTGCGGGTGTGCGCGGGCGAACACGCCTATGGCGAGGATCGGACCGATATCGTGGCTACGCTGCTCGAGCAACTGCGCGCTCGACGGCTCCGCCTCGCGGTAGCGGAGTCGTGCACGGGAGGGTTGCTGGGAGCCCGGATCACGGCTGTTCCCGGTTCGTCCGACGTGTTCGTCGGCGGTGTGGTCGCGTACGATGACGACGTCAAGCGCGAGTTGCTCGGTGTCCCGGTGACATTGCTCGAACGGCACGGCGCCGTTTCAGAAGAAGTCGTTTCGGCAATGGTTACCGGAGCGCAGCAGCGCTTTGGCGTCGATGCGGCGCTCGCCGTCACGGGCATCGCAGGCCCAGGCGGCGGCAGCCAGGAAAAACCGGTCGGAACCGTCTGGCTGGCCGCGCGACTGGGTCAGGAGACTCGCGCGTTGAAGCGCGTATTTCCGGGTGACCGCGCCGAGATTCGTGCGCGATCCGCGCAGGCGGCGCTCGACTTGCTGCGGCGTCTCCTGGGTAAGCTCGGTTCATGAATCGGATCAACGCGCCCGACGGGACGCCGTTGATCTTCGATGCATACGAGCCGGCGCAGGCGCACGTCGCCGTGCTGTTTCTGCACGACTGGTTTCCGCCGGGACTCGCCGATCGCTGGACTCAGCTCGGCGCGCAGTTTCGGAACGGCGGATTCGCCGCATACTTTCTCGATCAACGCGGCCAGGGGCGATCGGGCGGGCGCCGAGGACATCTCTCGCGATTCAGTCAACTGCTGGGAGACCTGCAGGCTTTTCGTCGCGCCGTCCGACGCCGGCAGGACATCCCTCAGGTGCTCGTCGGCCACGGGTTCGGTGGACTCGTGGTGCTCCGCTATCTCGAAACGCAGCCCGGCGAGCCACCCGCCGCGGCAGTTGCGTCCGGTCCCTGGCTGGCGTCTCGCGTTCCGCCGCCGACCTGGAAGCGACTCGCCGCCAGGCTCGCCGATCTGTGGCCGACTTTCCCGACTGGCCGGGGCGGGCAGTACATGACGGCGGGCGCGCGGGCGGAGGTGCAGTGGGCCCAGCGTGCCGTGCTGGCCGATTGCCAGCGAATCGAACGTCCCGTGCTGTTCCTGCTCGGCGGCGCCGATCGAGTGATCGATCTCGAAGCCGCGCGCCGCCTCGCCGAAGACCTCGGCGACCGTGCGACGCTTCACTGGTACCCTGACTTATCTCACGATCTCTTCGCGGTTCAGAGCGTCATGAATGACGTGATGAGCTTCGCCGGCGCCTATCGTTCTTTGGATTCAAGTCCAACGAGGGATTAGTCGCTGGTCCGAAACGTCCTGCCATTGCTCGCATCTCCCTGGCTATAGTGCTCAGAAACGTGTTTCCAACAGCAAGGAGATCCAATGAAACGGATACCTTTGGGCGCGCTGGCTCTTGCGGCCACGCTCGGCCTCACGATGCCGTTGCGCGCGCAAATCAACCCCCAGACCGAGGGTTTCCGGTTTGGTCTGGGCCTTGGCGCAACGATGCCAATGGGCGACTACGGCAGCCTTGATAAGATGGGCATCAACATCCTCGGTGTTTTCGAGACGCCGATCGCCGGCAGCCCGCTCTACTTGCGTGCTGATGGTCTTTACTCGTCGACGGCACACGAAGGCACCAGTGGCACCACATCCATTTTGGGCGGGACGGCGAGCGCGCTCTACCATTTCAGCGCGCCCCACGCGCAGGCGCGGCCGTACGCGCTGGCGGGTCTGGGTATCTACAACTACGACCCGGGCAGCAATTCCCAAACCAAGATCGGCCTCGCGCTGGGCGGCGGGGTCACGTTCAACCTGGGGGGACTCAACGCCTTCGCCGAAGCGCGTTATGTGAGCATCCAGACGAGTGGATCGTCCGCGACACTCGTTCCACTTACCGTTGGATTGATGTTCGGTTACTAGAGAAATACATCGGCCCTGGAGCGGCATGTACGCCGCTCCGGGGTTCCCCTCCTCAGTCTCGGTCGTTTATCTTCTTGCCAGACCGAAAGTTCCTAAAATATGCCCAACAAACGCCATCCCCACGCTCCACCAGTTCCTTCGCTGGACCCTGATACGAAGGAGCCGGTTGTCACCGAAACAGCGGCGGAGACGCCGCCGGCGGCTCAGCCAGTTCAGCCTCCGGCTCCGTCGGAGCTCGACGTCTGGAAGGACCGGCATCTCCGGCTTGCCGCCGAGTACGACAACTTCCGGAAACGGACTGCAAAAGAGCGCACCGAGGCGTGGCAGCGCGCCCAGGCTGAGCTGGTGTCTCGACTTGCGGATGCGCTGGACGATTTGTCGCGGTTTGCGCATATCGATCCCGCGCAAACCGATGCCAAAACCTTGCACGAGGGCGTCGACCTCGTAGAACGCAAGATGTGGAAAGTGCTCGAGGGCGCCGGTGTCAGCCGGATCGACCAGGCCGGTGTGCCGTTCGACCCCAATCTGCATGAAGCCGTCACCACGCAGCCGGCGTCGAAACCCGAAGAGGACCACACCGTAGGCCAGGTCGTGCAAGCAGGCTACAAGATGGGCGACGTTTTGCTACGACCGGCGCGGGTGATCGTGCTCACCTGGCAGGGCGAGTAATGGCGGCACAACGCGACTACTACCAGGTATTGGGGGTCGCTGAAACAGCCACGACGGACGAAATCAAGAAGGCCTTTCGCCGCCTGGCCAAGCAGTACCATCCGGACCGCAATCCCAACAACCCGCAGGCCGCCGAGCGCTTCAAGGAAATCAACGAAGCACACGACGTGCTGAGCGACAGCGACAAGCGGAAAAAGTACGATCAGCTGCGCCGGTACGGGGCGTTCGCCGGAAGCGGTCCCGGCCCCTTTAGCCAGCGGGGCGCCCGGCGCGGCGCAGGAGGCGCCGCTCCGGACGAGAGCGGCGATTTCGATATCTCCGACCTCGGCGGGCTCGGCGATCTCTTCTCGTCCATCTTCGGACGCCGCGGCACGGGTCGCGAGACGGAGCCCGAAGAGGTCGAGACGAGCGTCACCATTCCATTCCGTGTCGCGGCATTGGGCGGGCAGGTGCCGATTACTCTCTCGATGCCCGAGGTCTGTCCGACCTGCGGCGGCTCGGGCGCGGCGAAAGGCGCGACGGTCAATACCTGCCCGGAGTGCAAGGGGCGGGGAACAGCGTCGTTCGGTCAGGG
>DASZNX010000519.1:0-2714 GCA_035551075.1 Gemmatimonadales bacterium
GATGAACGCCGCCGGTCGCTGCACGGGCCACAGGCCCACGAATCCTTCGGGCGCGACGCCAATGATGGTGTAGAGCGTGGGACCGATCTGCAGCGTGGATCCGAGGACATCCTTGTGACCGCCGTACCGCGTCTGCCAGAAGGCGTAAGCGAGCACCGCGACCGCCGTCCCATTCGGAGGACTATCCTCGTCCGCCGTGAAGTAGCGGCCCAACGCCGGCGGCGCATCGAAGAAGCCGAAGAAGCTTGCACTCACGATGCCGACGCGCATTTCACGCGCCTCGGCGCCGGCCCCGATGGCGAGGTCACTCTCGGTGAACGCGGCGGTGCGGGCGAATGCGGTCGTCCATTTCGTCAGATCGACGTAGCGCGCGTACTGCATGTAGCCGCCGGCCTCCTCCTTGCCGCTCCAAGTCTGCGCGAGATAGATGCGATGTGTGGCGCCTGCGTCGTGCAACAAGGGCGGAGGCCGAAACAACATTCGATCGATAATGGAGAACATGGCGACGTTCGCGCCGATGCCGAGCGCGAGCGTCAGGACGACGCCGAGGGTGAAGCCGGGGCTACGGGCGAGCTGGCGCACAGCGTAGCGGAGGTCGGCACGGAAGGCGTCGATCATTCGGTTCTCAGGGCGGCCATAGGGTCGACCTGCGAGGCGCGGCGGGCAGGTAGATACCCGGCTGCGAAGGCAACGAAGCACAGCAGCACCAGCGCGAGCGCGAACACGACGGGGTCCGTACCCGTGAGGCCAAACAGCAGCGAGCTGCCGGCCTTCCCGAGCGCCACCGCACCGGCCAACCCGATCAGGCCGCCGATGATCATCATCCCGCCCACCTGTCGCAGCACCATCATCCGCACGCGTCCCGCGTCCGCGCCCAGCGCCATCCGGACGCCGATTTCGCGGGTCCGCTGGGCCACCGAGTACGCCAGCACGCCGTACAGACCGATCGCCGCGAGCAGCGTCGCGAGCACCGCGAACGCGCTCGACAAGATGGAGATGATGCGATCCAGGAAGACGTTGTCGCGAACCTGCTGCGGCAGAGTCTTGAGCCCCTCGACTGGAACGCCCGGATCGATGCTGCGGACCACGGCGGCGATACTGCCCACCACCGTCTCCGGTTGCGGCGTGCGCACGTAGAAGCTCAGCGATGGCATGTCGGCATACTGCCGCCAGGGGAGGTAGTAGAGCGGCGGGACCGGCTTCTTCACCGCGGAGTACTTCACGTCCGGCACGACGCCCACGATCTCGATGCTCAGCGTGTGCGGGGCGGGGACGCCGGCGGACATGAATTTGCCGACGGCACCCGCGGTGAGGCCGAACTTCTTGACGAACGTCTGATTCACGACTGCCACCTGCGGCGCCCCCAGGCGGTCGGCGGCTGTGAACTCGCGTCCGGCGATCGGCTGCACGCCGAGCGCGGCGAAATAGTTCGCGCCCACCAGGTTGTAGCGCGAGCTGGCGTCAACGTCGGGCCCCGCAGCGATCCCTTGCACGTTGACGTCGCGGCTCCGACTCATGCCCGCGAACAACGGCACCGCTGACGAAGTGACGGACGCTACGCTCGGCAGGGAGGCCAGCGCTTCTTCCACTCGCGCATAGTACTGGAGCACGCGGGTGGTGTCGTATCCGACGCGCTCGGGTGACAGCGTGAAGGTGACGACGCTGTCCACGTGGACGCCCAGATCCACGCGGGCGATGTTGGTCAGGCTCTTCATGAACAGGCCGGCCGCGATGAGCAGCGCCGTCGCGAGCGAGATCTGCAGCGTGACGAGCCCCGAGCGGAACCGCGCGGCCGCGCGTGCGCCCGTAATCTGGCCCGCGTTGGCGCGGATCGTCGTGACGAGCTCGGCGCGGGTCGAGTGCCACGCCGGGAAGAGCCCGAACGCGATGCCGGTGATTATTGCCAGCGCTGCCGCGAAGCCGAGCACCGCGGGCTCGAGCGTGAACTGCAACCCCGCGGCTCCCCCGTCGGACGGCAGCATGGCCGCGATGCCCGAGAGCGTCCAGCTCGCGACCAGCAGGCTCGCGAGCCCGCCGAGAACCGCCAGCAGCATCGACTCCAAGAGCAGCTGCCGGACCAACCGGCGCCGGCTGGCGCCGAGGGCCAGGCGCACTCCCATCTCCATGGCCCGACCCGTGCCGCGCGCGAGCAAGAGATTGGCGATGTTCGCGCAGGCGATGAGCAGGACGATCGCCGTCACGCCGAACAGCAGCCGCAGCGGCGTCTTCGTCTCCTGCAGCATCTGGCTCTGGCCCCGCGGCCCGGGCTCGAGCCCGATCTTCTTGTCGCGGAAGCGCGCCATTGTGGCGTCGCTCATCCCCTTCTGCTGCGGCGCCTCGACGTCGATGATGATGGAGTGGTAGATGCCGTTGAGACCGGCGCTCGCCTGCTGCAGCGTGACGCCCGGCTTGAGCCGCGCGAAGAGATAGACCCAGTAGTCCTGCCGGTCCTCCAGACTCTCGGCATCCGGCACCAGTACTCCCCCCATGCTGATCGGAACGAACAGCAGCGGCTTGAGTCCACGCGTCGTCCCCTCGAACCCGCGCGGGGCAACCCCCACGATCGTCAGCGACTCGCCGTTCACGCGGAGCGCCGTGTTCAGCACGTTCGGGTCGCCGCCCAGGCGCGACTGCCAGTACGCATACGAGATCACCGCGACGAAATTCATTCCGGCGGCTCGATCGTCGTTCTGCGTGAGTAATCGGCCCAGCGC
>DASZNX010000520.1:0-4289 GCA_035551075.1 Gemmatimonadales bacterium
GCCTCACGCTCAATATCGTGGGCGATCGCACGCGCCAAGTGATCACCGAATGGAATCTCCCGGAGCGGCTGTATGCCTACGGGCAGATGCCCGCAGCGTTCTTCCTCGGCAAAAACCGGGACTTGGGCATCCTCTACGGCAATCACTGGATCCGCAACATCGACGAGCTCTATGACGATCCCGCGAAGGCGGCGCTCAGCGGCCCCGGTCAGACGTGGAGCCGCGACAGCGTCATGGTCAATGAAGACGGCTACGTCGTCCGCAAGAGTACCTACGGCACGCTGAACGAGCGCGCCATCAAGTACGTGTACTGCAAGAGGCCGGGGCCGACGAGCTGTTTGCAGACCGATAACATCGTTCGCATCGGCAACGCGAACCCCGACTTCAACATGAGCTTCGGGTTGAACTTCAACTATCACAAGCTCGCGGTGAATGCGCTGCTCGATTGGTCCTACGGTGGCGATCTCTACAACGGCACGCGCCAATGGGCGTTCCAGGCGACGCGCGATCGGGTGCAGGATCAGGCCGGCAAGCCGGCGAACGATCCCACCTGCGGCGTCGTCTCGGACCCAATGCCGAAGTGCCCGCAGAAGACGTTGGGGTATTACGGCGTCGGCTTCTACAACGGCCTGGACGCCAACGACTTTTTCGTGGAAAAAGGGTCATACGCCAAGCTGAAGGAGCTGGCCGTCAGCTACACGCTCGCACAGGACCAGCTGCGGCGGATCGGTTTCCTCCACTCGTTGAGGGAGATGCGGGTCTCGTTCATCGCACGCAACCTCTTCACCATCACGAAGTACTCCGGTCTCGATCCAGAGGTCTCCGGGCTCGCGGGTGATCCATTCCAGGTACGGATGGATTGGTTCCAGTACCCGCAGTTCCGCACGTTCACCGGCAGCATCGAGCTCGGGTTCTGAGGGGGCGCCATGAACCTACATCGGGAGATTCCAATGCCGCGGTTGTCCTCATGCGTCGCCGTCCTCATCGTCGTCGGGGCAATGGTGGCGTGCGACTTAAATGTTCCCAATCCGAATGCCCCCGACGCTAAGCGGGCATTCAGCGATCCTGATGGGCTGGATCAGCTGCTGAGCGGCGCGATCCGGAAGTGGGTGGAGACGCGCGAGAATTACTACATCATGCCGCTGGACGCGCAGGCCAATAACTACACGGCCTCGTGGAACAACGCGGCGATCCGTTTCTACAGCTCGACCGGGGCGGATTGCCCCTCGCGCTGCGGATGGACGAACAGTTCGACGGCGCCCGAAGCGGCAGGCGGGCCCACCGTGGCGGCGGCCTGGTACGGATACCACACCGTGTTGTCGTCGGCTACCGACGTGCTACGCGGCATCGCAGCCGGGACATGCTTCGACGGTTCGGAGACTCCTGACGACTGTAAATCGGACAGTACTCTTACAATTCGGAACAAGGCCGTCGCGAAAATGCTGCAAGCAATGGCCATCGCCGGCATTTCCATGCTGTACGACTCGGGCTTTACCGTAGATGAGACCACCGATCTCTCGCATCCACTGCAACTCCAATTTGCCAGCCGTGTTCAGATGCGGGATTTCGCCATCACGAAGTTCAACGAGGCGTACACCCTGGCGGGGAGCGTCGGAAAGTGGAGCACGGGCAGTAACTGGTTCGGTCTGAACAAGGGCCGGACGTACACGAACGTGCAGATCCAACAGCTCATTCGCACCGCGGAGGCCGAGCTCATTGCGATGTGGCCTCGCAACAGTGCCGAGAATGCCGCGGCGGATTGGGCGTCGGTCGCGACTTACGCATCCCAGGGAGTCAGCTCGGGCACCCCCTACGATTGGTCGTACTACGTCGATATCAATGCGGCGGGGTGCGGTGAATTTTGCATCAAGACTTGGGGGAACTCGGTCGGCACCGAGCGGGTCGATACGCGCATCGCCCATATGATCACGACGAACCATAAGGACCCGTGGCCCGTGCCGTCCGGCAACCCGTGCCCGACCATCTCAGCGGACAAGCGGGTGGGGGATGGGTCGTGGGGTCCGTCGGATAACTTCAACAACTATGCGACGAAGGCCAAGACGGCTAATGCCGGAACGGATTTCGCGTGCTCGGGGGTTGCGATCTTCCCGCCTGCGCGTGGACAGTACCACCAGAGCAACCTCATGCATATTCGGTACAACCATCTTGCCGGAAACGGCGAGCGGCTGCCGGAAGGGTCTCCCGACTGCCCATTGGCAGAGCCATGCGACGGGTCGGGGCAGGACCCGCTCTATACCCGTGAGATGAATGACCTGCTCTGGGCGGAAGGTCTGATCCGGAGCGGCGGCGACCTCGCGCTCGCGGCGAGGTTGATTGACAGCAGCCGGGTTCGTCGCGGAGGACTGTCCCCGCTCACGGGCGCGGAGGGCCCGGACTCGCTGCTGAAAGCGCTGTACTACGAGCAATCGATCGAGTTCATGGGTCAGGGCACGGATCCGTTCTTCATCCAGCGCCGTTCGGGCTATACCCAAGCTCCAGATAGCGGCCGGTTCGCGTTCGTTGACGGCCTGATCCCGGGCACCCCGCGCCAAATGCCTGTACCGGCCAAGGAGCTGGACGTGCTGCTCAAGGAGATCTACACGTACGGCGGGCCGACTCTGCCGGACATGAGCCCGTCGATCGGTGGCCGTCGTGTGCGGTCGGTCGGAGAAATTTTCGACGACATCATGCGCATGGCGCGTCAGGACGCGGCCGCAAGGCGACACTAGTACTCGGCCGCGGGGCAGTGCAGAAACCGGGGGCGGGAGTGATCCCGCCCCCTTTTTTTAGGGCTTGACCGTTACCCCGCGCTGTGCGGGTGTGAGGGGCACGACCTCCTCCCGTCCCCCTGGCCAGCGGACCCAAAGGGCTGTCGCGCCCTCTCTGCCACCCAGGACCTGCACGGCGCCGTTCTGCGACCAGTAGCCCGACCCGGACTGAATCTCGCGCACCGGGCCCGCGCGCTCGCCGTAGCGCAGCCGCATTTGAGTGCCGATACCGTTTGGATTGCCCGGCGGTCCGGCGATACGCACGCGCAGGCCGGGCGTCGCGCCGACGTTGTGAAAAAGGCGGGTCGGCGCCGCATTTTCCGCGATGACCAGATCGAGCCGTCCATCGCCGTCGAAGTCGGCGTACGCGGCACCTCGCTGCTCGCCGTAGACCATGATCCCGGATTGCTGCCCGGATACGGGCTCGAGACCGCCCTTGCCATCGCCCAACAACAAGAGACCTCGACCTGCGTCGTAGCGTGGAGTGCTGATGTCGGTCGCGAAAAAGTTCTGCGACAGCAGCACGTCTTCATGACCATCGCCATTGAAGTCGGCGATGCTCGCGGCGAACGCCGGCGCCCACTGCGCTTCGTCGGGGAGCGGGTGCGCCTCGAAGTGGTCACCCCGATTCAGAAATACCATGTGGTCCAGCGTTGTCGCGCCCAGTTTCGTGGCGCTGGTCGCGAAGTTGCCGAGGACCTCATCGATGCTCGCATCGGCATAGGCGTTGTAGGAGCCGAGCCGCGTAGCGATGGCGGGCAGTGCGGAGCTGAGGCGATCGTAGCTGATGAGGGGTGCAACGGCGTGAATGCGCGGGTCCTGTTGGGCCAGCAAAAAGTCCGGCCGTCCACCGCCCGCGAAAAAGCCGACGTACAAGAGCAGCGGATTATCCGGTGAGACGCGATAGTCGGTGTTGCGTCCCCAACTCGTCGCCACGATATCGAGGCGGCCATCCCCGTCGAGATCGCCGGTCGCGAGTCCATTCCAGCGGCCGTACCACTCCGACAATCCGGGGATTTGGACCGGCGTGAATCGCCCGCCATCGTTGCGGAAGACGCGAATTCCGCCCCACTCGACGGCGAGCAGCAGGTCGGGATCGCCGTCGCCGTCGATATCCGTGAACAGCGCGGCGGAGACCATTCCCAGCCTGGCAAAGAGTGCCGAGTTCGCGGAATCCAGTGTGAGCCGGCCACCGAGATTGTGGTAGAGCCGGGACGACGGAGAGAGTGGATAGCCGGCGGGAAAAATCCGCGCGCCCACAAAGAGGTCGAGATTGCCGTCGCCATCGTAGTCGGCCGCGGCGAGCGGCCCAACGCTCGCGGTGTCGCCGCCGACCAGCGGACGCATCGCTCCAGTCGCCGGCGTGTAGGCGACCACGCTCGGCATTGCTCGCGCTTCAGACGCCGTGGCGGCCTCGTACGCGGCGACGCCGGCGAGGATCTCGTGCTTACCAGAAGCACTCGGCCAACCCAGCAACGTCGTGAGATCACCAGCCGCTGGGGGAAACCGGATCGGTGAGGG
>DASZNX010000521.1:0-7490 GCA_035551075.1 Gemmatimonadales bacterium
GAAGAAGGGACATCGGAGATCGGGGAACGGACATTGGAGATCGAGGGGCGCGCATTCGTCATCGGAAAGCCGACACCCGCCGTTGGATCACGCTCTTTGGCAATCAAAGGGGGTGTAGCCGGGGGCGCTTGAATGATTCCCTGCCCGATCTCATCGGTGATTTGAAAGTCCACGCGGCGCCCGTTGCGCCGTCCTCCCTCTGGTCACGTCGAGGCTGTATTTTCTCGCCCCGTGCGCATCTGCGACATGAACTGGATGCAGGTGGAGGAGTACCTGCGACACGATGACCGCGCGGTGCTGCCCATCGGCAGCACCGAGCAGCACAGCTACCTCCGGCTCACCGTGGATTGCATCCTCCCAGAGCGCGTCGCCGCCGAAGCCGCGGAGCCGCTCGGTATCCCCGTGTTTCCCGTCGTGGCCTATGGTGTCTCGCCGTACTTCCGAGAATTCCCGGGCTCGATCACCCTGCGCGTCGAGACGCACATGCGCCTGGTGGCCGACATCCTCGACAGCATGTCGCATAGCGGCTTCAGACGCATCATGATCTGCAATGGCCATGGCGGCAACAGCGCGGTGCAGCAGCTCGCCACCGAGTGGACCGCCGACCATCCCGCGTGCAAGGTCATCTTCCACAACTGGTGGAATGCGCCCAAGACCTGGGCCAAGGTGCAGGCCATCGATCCCGACGGTTCGCACGGCTCGTGGATGGAGAACTTTCCCTGGACGCGGTTGCCGGGCGTCGAGCCGCCGAAAACAGCGCGGCCCATGGTCGACATGGCCAAGGTGCGCGCCTTGGACCCCAAGGCGCTCCGCGACTATCTCGGCGACGGCAATTTCGGCGGCCGCTACCAGCGGTCCGATGAAGACATGCAGGCCCTGTGGCAGGTGGCCGTCGAGGAGACCCGCGCGCTGCTCGACGGTTCCTGGGGCGGGGGCGCGTGAGATTTCTGGTCTGGGGTGCCGGCGCGATCGGCGGCACACTGGGTGCGTATCTCTCTCGGGCCGGTCACGATATCACTCTCGTAGACGTCGCAACCGATCACGTTGATGCGATCAATGCCGACGGCCTCCGTATTACCGGGCCGATTGCGCAGTTCACAGTCCGGTTGACGGCCAGACGGCCTGACGGCCTAACCGGTTCCTGGGAAAGAATCATTCTCGCGACCAAAGCACACCACACCGCCGCCGCCGCGCGCGCGCTGCTCCCGCATCTCACAGCCTCGGGTTGCGTGATCTCGGCGCAGAACGGGTTGAACGAGCTCCAGATAGCGGAGGTCGTGGGCGAACCGCGCACCGTGGGCGCGTTCGTGAATTTCGGCGCGGACTACATGGAGCCGGGCGTGATCTTCTACGGCGGCCGCGGCACGATCATGGTGGGCGAGGCGTTCGGCCAGCCTCGGATCTCGGCGCGCGTGACGGAGATTCGCGACGCATGGCGCGCCCTCGACGAGCGCGCCACGGCGACCGACAACATCTGGGGCTACCTATGGAGCAAGGAGGCGTACGGCGCGATGCTGTTTGCCACGGCCCTCACCAACGACTCGATCGCCGATTGCTTGGCGCGCGCCGAGGATCGTGGTCTCTATGTCGCGCTGGCGCGAGAGATTCTGGCCGTGGCTAAGGCGCGCGGCGTGCGTCCCGAAGCGTTCGACGGCTTCGACCCCGCCGCCTATATGCCCAATGCGCCGCCCGGCGCGGCGGAGCGCTCGCTCGACAGCCTGGTCGCCCACAACCGCAAGTCGGCCAAGACGCACACCGGCATTTGGCGCGATCTCGCCGTCCGCAAGCGCCCGACCGAGGTAGACGCGCAGCTCGGCATCATCGTCGAGTTGGCGAAGGCAGCGGGTGTGCCGGTGCCGCTCACCACGCGGCTCGTCGAGCTGATTCACGAGATCGAGCGCGGCGAACGGCCCATGGGCGGCGCCGCTCTGCACGCGCTCGGGGGGGCCGGGGGGGCCGCCTGAATCTCGATTTCACCGGCCGCACCGCGATCGTCACCGGCGCTGCACATGGGTTTGGTCGCGCGATAGCACTCGCGTTCGCGCAACGCGGCGCGAGAGTCTGGGCCTGCGATGTTATTAAGGAAGAGCTGGCCGAGACGGAGCGGTTGTGCGGGAAGAACTGTAAGACAGCCGTCGTGGACGTGCGCGATAAGAAGGCAGTCGAACGGTTCGTGGCCGAGGCCGGAGATGTGCACATCCTCGTGAACAACGCGGGCGGCGTGCTGGGACAGGTGGGCAAGCCGCTCGAGCAGGTCACGCCCGCCGAGTGGCAGGCCATTTACGACGTGAACGTGACGGGCGCGTTCTATTTCTCTCAAGCAGTGGCGCCAGGTATGAAGGCGGCACGTGCGGGACGGATCGTCAACATCTCGAGCGGCGCCGGCCTTGGCGTCAGTCTCACGGGGATCCAGGCGTATGCCTCAGCCAAGGCGGCGCAGATCGGTCTCACCCGCCAGCTCGCCCACGAACTGGGGCCGTGGGGCATCACCGTCAACACCATCGCGCCCGGATTCGTCCGGTCGAATCCGACCACCGAAAAGCAGTGGCAGTCCTACGGCCAGGGCGGACAGCGTGAGCTGATCGAGCGCATCGCGCTGCGCCGGCTCGGAACACCCGACGACATCGCGTGGGGAGTGTTGTTCTTCGCATCGGACTTCGCCGGATGGATCACGGGCCAGGTACTCTCGATCGACGGCGGGAAGTGAGCCTCGATCAAGAGGGCGCTCGCGTTGAAGCGCGCAGCGCCGAACTTAAAAAAGTGCTAGGAGTGCGCGACCTCGCGCTGACGCAGATCCTGTTCATCATCGGCCTCACCTGGATCGGCGTCGCGGGCAAGCTCGGGCCCTCGCACGTCGTGATGTGGCTGCTCGCGGTCGTGCTGTTCTACTTGCCGCTGTCGGCGGTGGTAATCTGGCTCAACCAGCTGATGCCGCTCGAGGGCGGACTGTACCAATGGGCGAAGCTCGGCTTGAACCAGACGCTGGGCTTCATGGTCGCCTGGAATCTGTGGCTGTACGTGATTTTGTTCGCTTCCGAGCTCGGTCTCACGGTCGCAACGTATTTGTCGTACGCACTGGGGCCGAGCGCGGCATGGATGACGACGAGTGCCTGGTTCGTGTCGCTCGCCTCCGCGCTCGCGATCGCGCTGCTCGCCGCGGTGGCGTTTCTCGGCCTGTCGATCGGCAAGTGGGTCCAGAATGCCGGCGGCATCTTCATGATCACGATCTTCGCCGTCCTGATCCTGCTGCCGTTCCTTGGGCTCGCGACCGGTCATCTGCAGTCCTACCACCCGTTCCGCACCGAGCTACCCGCGTTGTCGCTGTTCAATCTCAACGTGCTCGGCAAGATGTGCGTCGGCGCGTTCTCCGGCTTCGAGTACATGGCCATCCTGGCCGGTGAAACGCATTCGCCCGCCAGCGCGGTGAGGAAGTCGGTGTACTATGCCGCGCCGGTCATCACCCTGTTCTTCATCCTCGGCACCGCGACGGTCGTGGCCTATATCCCGAGGGACGAGATCGACCTCATCGGCCCGCTGCCCCAGGTGCTGCGCGTAGGGTTCGGCCCGTTCGGTATCGCCGCGACGCTGGTCACGATCGCGATCGTGATGACGCTGGTGATGCGCGTGTCCCAGATCAGCGTCGCGTTCACGGCGGTAACCCGGCTGCCAATGGTCGCTGGCTGGGACCGCCTGCTGCCCGCGTGGTTCAGCCGGCTGCATGCGACGCACCGCACGCCCGTCAACTCTATTCTGGTAGTCGCCGTATTTTCGTTTGCGATGTCCGTAGTGAGCCTCGTCGGCGTCGGGCAGGCCGAAGCGTTCCAGCTCGTGTTCAATGCGGGCGGGATCTTCTACGCGCTGACCTACATCGTGATGTTCGCGATTCCGTTGGTCGGCCTGCGCGGCGTGGCCCCCGCTCTCCGGCCGCCGTGGTGGGTCAAGGCTGCGTCGCTGTCGGGCTTGTTGATCACGGTGTTGTACACGGTGCTGTCGGTTTTTCCGATCATCCAGGTCGCGAGCGTCGCGTCGTTCGCGCTCAAAATCTCCGTCGTGATCGTCGTGCTGAATCTGGTGGGGCTCGGGATCCTCGTCGCCGGCAGGCGGCGATCGAAATCGCTAACTGAGGCCGGAGTATGATTATGAAGAGTTGGCTCATCGTGCTGCTCGCAGTGGCGTCAACGCCCCCACGCACCACGCACCACTCACCACGCACCATTTCAGGCGACTGGGACGTTTATATCGCGCTCAGTGCGACGCCGAAATTCGGCTTCGAGGGATGGCGCCGGATGGGCTTCGCTCACTTCGCGGGCGCCGATTCGGGCAATGTCGGCTTCCTCCGCCGCCGCACCGGCGAGCCGATGCTGATCGCGAACCACGTCACAATCGCGGGCGATTCGGTGACTCTCACGCAGGACTCGGGAGTAGTCATGCGCGCGGCCTGGCACGGCGACACGCTGGCGGGGCTGCAGTTCAACGGGGACCGCCCGCTCGACCGCCGCTTCCGTCTGGTGCGCCGGGCGACTCCCGGTGTGGTCGAGGCGAACTACCAGGTCTGGACGATGCCCGCCTCCGATTCACAGTACGCCGTCACCGAAGACACGCTGGTGATGATGCCCACGCGCGACGGCGCACACCTCGCGACCTACATCGCTCGGCCCGTTGGAAACGGCCCGTTCGGCGTCGTCATGCAGCGCACGCCCTACCGGCGCATCCTGAACATCTCGGGGCGCTGGTGGGCCTCGCGCGGCTACATCTTCATCGGGCAGCACGTGCGCGGCCGCGATGCGTCGAGCGGCGACGTCAAGGACTTCGGCGACTACTCGACCGACATCCAGGACGGCTATGACGCCGTCGAGTGGGCGGCCAAGCTGCCGGGCGCCAACGGCAAGGTCGGCATGATCGGCCACTCGGACGAAGGCCGGCTCGTCTGGTTCGCGGCCGTGAGCAACCCCCCGCATCTCGCGGCCATCTCGCCCACGGCCGCCACGCCCGATCCGTGGATCATCGTCCCCTACGCGTACATGGCGTTCGGGCCGATCAACGTCGACTGGGCGTGCCTGATGCGCGAGCGGACGATGGACCCTCATACGGCCGAGCTCGATATCGGCGAAGCGATCCGCCACCTGCCGCTGGCGAACCTGCCGCAGCGCCTCGGCTGCGGCGACGTGCCGCTGTGGGACCGCTGGATCGCGCACCCGACGTTGGATGATTACTGGCGCAAGCACGCGGCGACGACGTACATCGCCAATGTGCACGCGCCGGTGCTGTCGATGGCGGGATGGCACGACGATTCGCGCGGGCCGATCTACTACACGGACTTTCTCCTGCGCCAGAAGAATCACCCCAACTGGCACATCGTGATGAACCCGGGCGCGCACAAGGGCGTGGACTACGTCGCGGGCGACTTCGGTCCGCAGGCGCGCTACGCCTTCCGCGATCTCCAGATCCGCTGGTTCGACCACTACCTGCTCGGCAAAAACAACGGCGTCGATACGTTGCCCCACCTCGACGACTTCGTGATGGGCGACAACGTCTGGCGGCGCGAGAACGAGTGGCCGCTCGCGCGCCAGCGGCTGACGAAGTTCTATGTGTCGTCGGGCGGGCACGCGCAGACCAGCAGCGGTGACGGCGCGCTCGACAGCGTGCCGCCGGCCGCAAGCAGCGCCGCAGCCGACAAGTTCACATACGATCCGGCCGACCCCACGCCCTATCTCATCGATTCACGCGAGCTCGAAGAGTCGCTCAACGAGGATTACACCGAGCTCAACGCCACGCGGCGCGACGCGCTGGTATTCACCTCGGCGCCGTTGACCAAGCCGCTCGAGGTGACGGGCGAGATGACGGCGCGCTTGTGGGCGGCCACCGACCGGACGGACACCGATTGGACCATCATGCTGCTCGACGTCTATCCGGACGGCCATGCGGAGCGGGTGCAGGACGGCCTGGTGCGGGCGCGGTTCCGCAACAGCATGTCGAAGCCGGAGCCGGTCGTGCCGGGCAAGGTCTACCCGTACGACATCGACCTGTGGTTTACGTCGATGGTGTTCAAGCCGGGGCACCGGTTGCGCGTGAGCATCGCATCGGCGCTGTTCCCGAAGTACGACCGGAACCTCAATACCAACGGTAACTACGAGCGCGACACGACGTTCGTGGTGGCGCACCAGCGGCTGTTCCATGACGCAGCGCATCCCACGCACGTGACGTTGCCGGTGATTCCGCGCTGATCGTCGTGAGGCTTAGGATCGCACTCGCCGCTATCGCGCTCGCGGCATGTGGCGGCGAAAAGCCGGGAGCGCAGCAAGCGCCGGTCGGGCAAGCCGAGGCTCCCCTCCCGCCCGCTGAAATCGAGACCGGACTGCCGGCGTCGGTGAGCGCGGCGGTGCTGAAGCCGTTTACCGGCGATCTCGACTCGCTGGTCCAGCGACGGGTCGTGCGGATCGGCGTCGCATTCAATCGCACGTTCTATTTCGTAGACAAGGGCAAACCGCGCGGCATAGCGTACGAGTACGGCCAGAAGATACAGGAACGGCTCAACCAACATTACCGCACGGACAACAGCAACAAGATTCATGTGATCTGCCTGCCGCTGCCGCGCGAACAGCTGCTGCCCGCGCTCATCGACGGCCATGTCGACCTCGTCGCGGCGCAAGTTCCCGTGACGCCAGAGCTGCAGCAGCACGTCGCCTTCAGCGATCCGACCCGGATGAACGTCAGGCAAATCCTGGTCACCGCTCCCGGGGCGCCGGCGCTCCGGTCCATCGAAGACCTCGCGGGCAGGGAAGTGTTCGCGCGCGAGCTCGGTGGCTATGCCGAGAGCGTGCGGGGGCTCAACGAGCGCTTCAAGTCCCAGGGGCGGCCGCCGGTGGTGATTCGGGAGCCCCCCGCGAATCTCGAAGACGACGACCTGCTCGAGATGGTGAACGCCGGCCTGCTCCCGGCGATCGTGGTCGACGACTATCTCGCCGTCTTCTGGAAGAAGGTGTTCCGGCACCTCATCGTGCACGACAGCATCGTCCTGCGCACCGGCGGGACGCTCGCGGTCGCGGTCCGCAAGAACAACCCGCAGCTGCTCGCGGCGTTGAACACGTTCATGGGCAAGTACGGTTTGGGCACGGCGTTTGGAGGCCGGATCGAGCGACAATATCTGGTCAACGTCAGTTACGCGAAGAGTGCCGCGTCCGCACAGGAGCGCAAGAAGTTTCTGGCACTGGTCGCATTGTTTCGCAAGTACAGCGATCGCTACAAGATGGATTTTCTATTGATGGCCGCTCAGGGATATCAGGAGTCGGGACTCAATCAGAACGCCAGAAGCCCGGTCGGTGCCATTGGCGTCATGCAAATCATGCCCGAGACCGGGAAGTTGCTGAAAGTTGGCGACATCACGAAAGTCGAACCGAATATCCACGCCGGCGTGAAACACATGCGCTCACTGATGAACACGTTCTTCAAGGACGAGCCGATGGACGATCTGAACAAAGGGCTGTTCACGT
>DASZNX010000522.1:0-2085 GCA_035551075.1 Gemmatimonadales bacterium
GTCATTGCCACCAAAGCGGACGTCGCGGCGCGCTGCCGTCCCGCCGAGTCGGTGGGCGGCGACTTCTACAACTTGCTCAGCCTCCATGGCGAACGCGTTGGCGTCATGATCGGCGACGTTTCGAGTCACGGGTTTAGCGCCGCGTTGATCATGGCACTCGCCATGGCCGCATCCGGTATCCACGCTGAAACCGCCGAGTCACCACACGAGGCCTTACGGCGTCTGGAGACATCGTTGTCCGAGGAATTGACCGAGACGGAGATGTTCCTGACGCTGTGCTATGCAGTAGCCGATCCGGCGCAGGGTACTCTGACGTATGCGAATGCCGGACATCCTCACGCGTTTCTCGTGGCGACCGATACCGGCGCAGTCACGCGGCTCGACGCGACCCGTCCGCCTCTTGGCTTAGGTGACGGCGGCACTGAGCGCGTAGTGCCATTCCAGCGAAGCAAGGCCATCCTGTGTTTGTTCACCGATGGGTTGGCTGACGCGCGGGGGCCGAGTGGCGAGCGGTTCGGCGAGCAGCGGGTGCTGAGTCACCTCGTCAATCTTCGAAACCGTCCGGCGCGGCACATTCTCGAAGCCGTGTTCACCGATATCGCCGCGTTTACAGGCGGCGCCCCGGCCAACGACGATCGCACCCTCGTTCTCCTCAAGGTTTGAGACGGCTCGGCCAACATTTCCTCAGTGATCCCAGAATCCTGGGGCGGATTGCCGATGCGCTGGATCCGGTGGCCGGGGAAACGGTGCTGGAGATTGGGCCGGGGCGCGGAGGGCTGACGGACGCTCTGCTGGACCGGGGACTGCGAGTCATCGCGATCGAAAGGGACAAGCAACTGGCGGGGGCACTGACCCGCGAGAACGTCACGGTGATCGAAGGAGATGCCCTCAGGGTGGCCTGGCCGCGCGTGGCCAAGATTGTCGGCAACATCCCGTATTACATCACTTCCCCGTTAATCGACAAAGCGTTGACGCCGCCGTTGCCCGAGCGGGTAGTCTTTTTGGTGCAGGAAGAGGTGGCGGACCGCATCGCCGCAAAGCCGGGCAGTAAGACCTATGGAGCGCTGTCCGTGGGTGTGCAGGCTGTTGCCCGAGTGGAGAAACTCTTCACGGTAGCACCTGGGGCGTTTCGACCACCGCCGAAGGTTCGCAGCGCGTTGATTCGGCTTACGCCGTTGGTTGACGCCTTGTTGACGATCGACGAAATGCCACGGTTTCGCGCTTTTGTCGCAACGTGCTTCAGTAAGCGCCGCAAGCAGCTAAAAAACGCAGTCCCGGGATTGTCCGAGGCGGACCTGAGGTCATTGGGCTTCGATGCTGCGGCACGACCTGAGCGGCTTGCTCCAGACGCGTTTATTCGACTCATGCGCGCGAGTCGCGAGTCAGAGCGATAGCCTCCCCGCCAGAGCAATAGCCGCCGGTCGTCCCGCGCCCGTCCCCCCGGGGAGATAGTTCAAGAATTCTTGAATTGGCCGGCATATAATGCTGCCCATGCGCCGGAGCCTCTTGCTTCGCTACAAGCATCGCTGGCCGCGCGAGCGTCCCGGTCTGCCCGGATTACCGCACGCCTTGGACATCCAATTGGCACGCGTCGCCCAGTGGTTCCACGCCATGTCCGACACGACCCGCCTCTCAATTCTCGAATTCCTGTCGCAGCGGGATCGTGGGGCGGGCGAGCTGCGACGGCTCCTCAGTGTTCCGCCGTCGCGTACGTGTTTCCATCTCAAGGTGCTCACAGAGGCGGGACTGATTCGCCGATACGGTGACCGCCGGCGACGATTCTACAGCTTGCGCGGCGACACGCTTGACTTGATGCTCAAGTTCCTGCCCACCGTCTTGCCTGGTGCGCATGTAGGGACCTGTGCGTTGTCCTGCTGCCAGGGCACTTGACGTATCAAGAAAACTTGATACGTTAACCGCCATGACTACTGCTATCCGGCCCCGACCTGCCGTCGTTGCCAGCTGGTTTCACGCACTGGCCGACGAGACCCGCGTCAAGATCGTCGAGATGCTCTCACACAAGGAACGCTGCGTCTGCGAGCTCGAGCAGGTGCTCGATATCGCGCAATCGCGCCTGTCGTTTCA
>DASZNX010000523.1:0-3099 GCA_035551075.1 Gemmatimonadales bacterium
GTGTTCGTGATGTCGTCGAAGGAAGAAGGTTTCGGCAGCGTCATCCTGAACGCGCTCGCCCTCGGGCGACCGGTTGTCGCAACGGCGGCGGGTGGGATTCCCGAGGTCTTGCCGGCGGACGTGCTCGTCCCGGTCGGCAGCGCGGAAGCGCTGGCAGGGCGCGTCGTCGAGATGGTGCGGCACCCCACGGCTCTTCCCTTCCCCGAGCGCTTCATGGCGAGCGCTGTGGCGCGCGCAGTCTTGGAAGTCTACGCGGCACTCTCCTAGATTGCAGGGCCATGATTTACGTCTGCGTGCCGGTTCACAACGAAGCCCCCACTGTGGGGCTCGTTCTCTGGAAGGTCCGCCAGGTCTTCAGGGCGTTCTCGCGCGAATACCAGATCATCGCGTGCGACGACGCCTCCACCGACGGCACAGCCGAGGTGCTCGCATCGTACGCTCGCGTTCTGCCGCTGACGGTCATCAAGCACAAGAAGCGCGAGGGTTACGCTCGCACTCTGGAAGAGCTGTTGCGCCTCGCGTTGCAACGGACCGACCGGCCCAAGCGTGACTGCGCGATCACGTTGCACGCGGACTTCGTGCACGCCCCCGAGACCATGGAAGAGATGGTCAAGCGAATCGAATCGGGCGCCGATCTGGTGGTCGCGGAGGAGGACCGCATGCCAGGCGGAGGCGTCCGGAACTGGCCGGAGCGCTGGGCCCGCCACTGGGCGCCGCGCCTCCTGCGGGTCGGCGGCATCGTCAAGGACTCCGTGTCCGGCTTCATCGCACTGCGGCTGATCGTGCTGCGGCAGGCGATCAAGGGGCCGCTGCTTACCACGGAGGGCTGGGCGGCCAACGCGGAGCTGCTCGCGCGACTCGGCGTCCATGCGCGGCGCGTGGAGGTCGTTCGCAGCGCCGCCCGCTATGACCTCAAGCAACGGCCGTCGCGCACGAAACCATGGCAGCAGCTGCTCGCCGCGTGGCGATCCCGCGCGCTCATCAATGCGGCGCGCAAGGGCTCGAGCGTGGTACTGCTCGGGCTCCTTGCTTTAGGCAAAGCGTTCGCGGCTCCCCCCGGAGTCCAGGATTCGGTCTGCACCGGCGTGCCCGCCGGCTCATCGGGCGCTGGCACGGGTGCCGTCGCCGTGGCCGTCCACTCTGTCATCAAGCCCGTACCGGCCGTGACGTTTCCCGTCGGTGAGCGCTTGACGTTCAGCGCGAAATACGGCCTGTTCAGCGTGGGTGGGGCGAGCATGGAGGTGATGGGACTCGACACGGTCCACAATACCGAGACCGTTCACATCCAGTTCAAGATCTCGGGCGGCGCGTTGTGGTACCACCTCGATCAAACCATCGAGTCCTGGGTGGGACTTTACGATTTCCGCTCGCGCCGCTTCGCCTCCGTCCAGGATGAGCGCGGTAAACATCGAGAGCACCGCTACGACATCTACCCTGATTCCGGATTCTACCGGGAAGAGGGACGCGACACGACGTTCGCCACGGTGCTCGATCCGCTGGATGATGCCTCCTTCCTGTACTGGATCCGCACGGTGCCGCTCGAAGTAGGCAAGAAGTACGAGTACGCGCGCTATTTCCGTCCCGACCGCAACCCGGTCATTATCGAAGTGCTGGGCCGAGAGAAAGTGAGCGTGGCGGGCAAGAAGTGGCGCGCGCTCGTTGTGCGCCCCAGAATTCCCCAGGGCCGGGGCATCTTCGCCGAGAATTCCGAAACGCGAATCTGGCTCTCGGACGACAAGCAGCGTCTGGTACTCGCGATTCAGTCGAATTTCTCGTTCGGGCAGGTCACGTTGAAGCTCAAGGACTACGTCGTGCCGGGAGCAGCGGGAGGAGGAGGGCAAGAACAACCATGACGGATTACCGCGAAGCCGATTTCTCCCGTCTCAAAACCGTCCCCATAGCCAAACGCCCCAACAAAGTCGATGCCTCGCTTCTCGCAAAGCCGCCGCTGCGCCCCGACAGCTCGTTTACGGCATTCGTAGCGGCGCTCCCCTCGATACTCGCCGCGCAGGACCTGCGCTACGTCGTGGACCAGATCGTCGCGGCTGCCGGGCGGCGCGGGATCCTCGCCATGATCGGTGGTCACGTCATCAAGGTCGGTCTCGGTCCACTCTTGATCGCGCTCATGCAGCGCCGCGCCATCACTATCGTCGCCATGAACGGCAGCGCGGCGATTCACGACTTCGAGCTCGCCGCCTACGGTGGCACGAGCGAAGACGTCGCCGCTGGGCTTGGCGATGGCACATTCGGCATGGCGGAGGAGACCGGTCGCGAGATGAACGCGGCGCTCGCGCGCGGCTTCAAAGCGCAGCACGGCGCGGGAGAGGCGCTCGCCGAGTATCTGGGTTCCCGGCAGGCGCTGCCGGGCCGCGACGTGTCGGTGCTGCTCGCATGCGCGGAGCTCGGCGTTCCGATTACGGTGCATGCGGCGATCGGTGCCGAGATCATTCATCAGCACCCGAGCGCCGACGGCGCCGCCCTCGGCGCAACCAGTCATCGCGATTTCAAGCGCCTCGCCGGCGCCCTGCCCGATCTCGACGACGGCGGCGTCGTCCTCAACCTGGGCAGCGCGGTCGTCATGCCCGAGGTGTTTCTCAAAGCGCTGACCATCGCACGCAATCTCAACGGCGGGCGCCCGAAAAACTTCACCGCCTGCGATTGCGACATGCAGCGCCAGTACCGGCCGCGAGTGAATGTGGTCGAGCGTCCCACGCTAGCGGGAGGCCGTGGTATCCAGCTCACGGGACATCACGAGATTCTGTTTCCGTTGTTGGCGTGGGCGGTGCTGGCCCGCCTGGAAAGGTAGGGCGCAGCATGCTGCGCCCCGCAGGCCGAATGATGTCGAGGGGCGCTTCGCCTGGGCTTAGTGGATCACAGCCATGGGAGCCTTAAGACGCGTCGCCGCGCCCTTTGATCATGTCCCGAACGCGATCCGCAGTGGATGGACTGACGAGACGTAACACCATATAGAAGAAGAAACCAATGACTGCCAGCGTGAGAACCGTCATCGCGATACCGGCCAGACCGCCAATGATCCCGAGGACCAACTTGAGCGCGAGCCAGGCGACAACGGCGAGCAGCGCGAATCCGAGAATGCTC
>DASZNX010000524.1:0-2805 GCA_035551075.1 Gemmatimonadales bacterium
GTAGTATCGGGGCATGACGCTGCCCGACGCGTACCGCGACGAAGACGAGGACTTACCCGCTCCGCCGGAGCCGCAGGTTTCCAAGCGTTCCCGCGGCGTCGCCCTCGCGCTGTGCATTGTGGGCGGTTGCTTCGGATTGCATCGCTTTTACCTCGACAAACCGAAGACCGGCGTCGGCATGATTCTCAGCCTCGGTGGTCTGGGGCTATGGTGGTTCTATGACCTGGTGCTCCTCGTGGTAGGAGAGTTTCGCGACTCGCGTGATCTGCCGGTGAGACATTGGGGGGTTGAGGAGATGCCGTGGTCGGGACGCGCCATCAGCTCGCGCGTCGAGCAGCGCATCAATGAGATGGAGGAGCAGTTCGACGGCCTCCGGCAGCAATTCAACGATCTCGCCGAGCGCGTGGACTTTGCCGAGCGGATGCTCGCCCAGCAGCGCGACACAACACCCTCCCGATCCCAGCTTCCTCGCGGACCATAGACCGCATGCGCATCGGAGTGCCGAAGGAGACTGCCGCGAACGAGCGGCGGGTCGCCCTTACGCCGGACGTCGCCGGCCGCCTGATCAAAGGCGGCTACGAGATCAACATCGAACGCGGCGCGGGAACGGCCGCGTTTTTTCCGGATGAGGCCTACCGCACCGCCGGCGCGAACATCAGCGATCGGGCGGCGGTCATCGAGCAGGCGGACATCGTCGTCCAGGTTCAGGCGCCGGCGGTTGGTGAGCTCACGCAATACCGAGACGGCGGCGCGCTCGTCGCCTTCTTTCAGCCCGTGCCCGACTTCCTCCGTGCGCTCGCGCAACGGCGGCTGACCGCTTTCACGCTCGTTCTGCTGCCGCGAATCACGCGCGCCCAACCGATGGATGTGCTGTCGTCCCAGGCCACCGTCGCCGGCTACAAGGCGGTGCTGCTCGCGGCGTCGGCCACCGGCCGGCTCCTGCCGATGCTGGTGACCGCGGCCGGGACGCTCCCCGCCGCGCGAGTGCTGGTTCTCGGGGCCGGCGTTGCGGGGCTGCAAGCCATCGCCACGGCACGGCGGCTCGGCGCGATTGTCTCGGCGTTCGACGTGCGACCCGCTGTCAAAGAACAAGTGCAGAGTCTCGGAGCGACGTTTCTCGAGATGGCGATCGAGGAGCATGCCGAGACGGCCGGCGGATACGCCAAGGAGTTGTCGGAGGAGACGCACCGCAGAGAGCTCGCGTTTCTGGCGAATGCCGCGAAGGATGCGGACATCGTGATCTCCACCGCGGCGATTCCGGGGAAGAAGGCGCCGATCCTGCTCAACGCGGCGGCGGTCCAGGGCATGAAGCCCGGATCGGTGATCGTCGACCTCGCCGCCGAGACGGGCGGCAACTGCGAGCTGACGCAGCCCGGCGCCGAGATCGTGCGCGCGGGTGTGGCGATCCTGGGGCCGCTGAATCTCGCGAGCACCGTGCCGCTGCATGCGAGCCAGATGTACGCGAAGAACGTGGCCGCGTTCCTGGGACATGTCGTGCAAGAGGGCAAATTGCGGCTCGACTTCGAGGATCAAATCATTCGCGAAACGTGTGTGACCCATGCGGGCGAGGTGCGCCGCTCATGACCTCTGATTTCGGATCGATGCTGTTCGTCTTCGTCCTGGCCACGTTCATCGGCCTCGGCGTCATTCGCCGCGTGTCGCGCCTGTTGCACACGCCGCTCATGTCGATCACCAACGCGATCTCCGCAATCGCGGTGGTCGGCTCGATCGTGGTCGTCGGCGCCGATCACCCGCTGATGATCCGCATTCTCGGCGCGATCGCGCTGTTTGCATCGATGACCAACATCGTCAGCGGGTTTCTCATCACCGACCGCATGCTCAAGATGTTCAAGAAGCGCTGATGCAAGCCATCAGCGAGCTGTCCGCCATCGTGGCGACGGCACTGTTCATCTTCGCGCTGAACTGGATGAACGATCCCAAGACGGCGCGGCGCGGCGTGTATGCCGGCGTCATCGGCATGACGGTGGCGGTCGCCGCGACGTGGATCCAGCCACAAATCATCCATCACGGCTGGATCATCGCGGCGATCGTCGCGGGCTTCATCGTCGGCGTGCCGCTCTCGCTCGTCCCGCTGACGGCGGTGCCGCAGCGAACCGCGCTGTCGCACGCGTTCGGCGGTCTCGCGGCCGGGCTCGTCGGCGCGGCCGAATACTTCCTCTGGCTCGGCGAACGTGGCACAGCGGCCGCCGCTGAAATGACGCACTTCCGCATGGGGGCGCTTTCGGCGGAAGTGATTCTCGGATTTCTAACGTTTACCGGCAGCTTGATGGCGGCCGGCAAGCTGCAGGAAGTGAAGTGGATCCCGCAGCGGCCGGTCACCTATCCGGGCCAGAATTTCGTGAACATCGGCGTGCTGGCGATCGCCGTCGGACTCGCCGTCGCGCTCGTGCTGCATCCCGGTGAACCCTGGTCGCGCAATGCCTTCTTTGCGATCGCCGCGCTCGCGCTGATTTTCGGCGTGCTGCTGATCATTCCCATCGGCGGCGCGGACATGCCGACCGTGATCTCGATCCTCAATGCCTACGCCGGACTCTCCGCCGTCGCGATGGGGTTCGTGCTGAACAGCAAGCTGCTCGTCACCGCGGGCGCGCTGGACGGCTCGAGCGGCTTGATTTTGTCGATCATCATGACTCGCGCGATGAATCGCTCGTTCACGAACGTGTTGTTCGGGGCATTCGGCAAAGCGCAACCGGCGCTCGCCGCTGGCGAGCAGAAGGTGTGGAAGCAAGAGACCGTCGAAGGCGCCGCACAGCTGCTCGAGCAGGCGCAGAACGTCGTGATCAT
>DASZNX010000525.1:0-1702 GCA_035551075.1 Gemmatimonadales bacterium
CGCCACCTCCAGACGCTCCGCGAGCGCTTTCAGGGGGAGGTACTCGCGGACATGCTGTGCTGCCTGCGCCTGAATGGCGAGCTGGCGTTGCGCGCCAAGGGGGTGCTGCTGCTCCGCGAGAGTGGGCTCGAGGAGCCGCCGCTGGATGACGAAACGCGCGACAAGCTTACCGAGCTCGCACAACTCGAGCGTGCGATCGGCCGGACCGGCATGCTCGCGCTGCGCCCACTCATGATTGCGAGTGGCAAGGACCTCTGGCAGCTTACCCTGCTCCGGCGCCCGTAACGGCCGAGCTTCCGCTATCTGTCAGGCTTACGCTTGCGGCTGGGAAGCCGCCACGGCCTCAACGGGCGCGCCGCCTTCAAAGTCGCGCGCATGGCGCAGCCAACCGTGAGAGGATGTCTGCGAACATCAGCGAGCTCCCGCCTGATGGCCTACGACCATGTGTCGTTCCTGAAACACACCGTGGTCATGTTGGATCAGCGGCTCCGAACCTGACGCCTGTGTAGCGCGTCGAAGGAAAGCGATGGAACGCATCTGGGAAACCCTCAGCGCCTTTACGCTGTTCTCTGCCGTACTGATCACCTCGATTGCCCTGCTGTTCCACATCAGGTGGTCGCGCCGCTCCACGGCACTCGGGCCCACGATCCTGACCACACTCGGCATTTTCTTCTGCTTCGCGGGCATTGCGTGGGGGCTCGTGGATTTCAACGCGGTGGACGTCCGAAACAGTGTCCCCCGCCTGCTGCAGGGAATCCGCACGTCGTTCTGGTCATCCGTCGTCGGGATCTTCTGGGCACTCACCCTCAAGATCCGGGTCGCCCTCTTCGGCGACGCGCCGGTGGCAACCTCCGGCTCCCCGGAAGGATCCACCGTCGACGACCTGGCCCGTCTGCTCTCGCAGCTGAACCAGTCGATCGCGGGCAGCAGCGATTCCCCGCTCCTGGGACAGATCACGCACCTGCGTGCGGACAACAACGCTCGGCTCGACCGGCTGATCGAGGCGTTCGCCAGCTATGCGGAGAACATTGCGGAGACGAACGCGAAGGCGCTGGTGAAGGCCCTCTCGGAAGTGGTGCGGGACTTCAATGCGAAGCTCAACGAGCAGTTCGGGGAGAACTTCAAGCGGCTGAACGCCGGCGTCGAGAGGCTGGTTGCCTGGCAGGCTCAATACGAGAAGCAACTGCGGGCCCTGATAGAGCAGGAGACCGCGACCCGGGAGAACATGACGGAAGCGGTGCTGCGATTCAGCGATATCGTGAACATGGCGACCGAATTCGCCGCAGCAGCCCGGTCGCTGCAGCAGTTTGTCGGAGGGCTGAACAGCCAGACTGAGAAGCTCGCTCAGGCGCTCATGGTTCTTTCGGGATTGACGAACGAGGTGAGGGAGGGACTGCCCCTCATCGGGGAGAAAATCGCCCAGATGATCGCCCGGAGCGAGCCGGCGCGGCCGCCCGAATCACGCGACGCGCGGCGCACCGTCGCGACATCCCGTTGAATCCCCTTCAGGCCACGAGGACGCAGCCGTGACAGACGCGTTGTCCGCGGATCGGGTAGCCGCATCGGAGGCTCATTGGATTCCGTTGAGCGATCTGATGACCGGGCTCATGGTCATGTTTCTGCTGATTGCGGTCTGCTACATGGTACGGGTCGAGGCGGACGCCGACCGGGTGAAGTCGGTGGCCACCACGTACCGTGACAC
>DASZNX010000526.1:0-6150 GCA_035551075.1 Gemmatimonadales bacterium
GTTCCTCCGCGCCATGCGTCGCGTCGCACCCGATTCCAAAGATTGGGGATGACTGCACTCCCTCCTCCCTGCGCCTTTGGTCTTCGGGTAAAGTCCGGCTGGGCTGCTGTCGTGCTGCTGGCCGGCCCGCGCCACGCGCCACGCGTGATCGACCGCCGCGTTCTCGAATTGAGTGATCCCGACGTCCCGCATTCCCGCCAGCCTTATCACGCCGGCTTCGGCACCGCGCAACTCGACACCATAGCGATCGACCGGCTGATTCGAGGAATCGAGCGGTTTGCGCGGAAGCGCGTTGCCGCGCTGGTGGAGATGACCCGGCAGGAGCACAGGATCAAGGGCGCCGGAATTGTCGTGCCTTCGCTGACCGATCCCGCGACGATCTCAAGCCCGCACATGCGCGCTCACGCGTCCGAGGGTCGTCTGTTTCGTATCGTCAGCGCCGAGAGCCTCGAGCGCTCTCGGGTGAAGACGGAAGTCATTTTGGAGCGCGATGTATATGACCATCTCGCCAAGCAGCTTCATTCGAGCGTCGTACGGGTGAAGCAACGGGTCGAAACGCTGGGCGAAGCGGTCCGACCCTGGCGCGCCGAACAGAAGGTGGCGGCCGCTGCCGCATGGCTGATTCTCGCCCGTTAATGGCATTTCCGACCCCAATTCCACATCCTGTAGGCCATGAAACGCATGGTCTGCCTGCTCCTGCTCGCCGCATGCGGCGGTAAATCGGGTCCCGAAAAAACCGCCCCAGCCGGCGGCCCGGTGACCGCCGCGCCGGCACTCCGGCCAATCGATCGGACGCTTCATCCGCTGAGCGTGAACGGGACGCGTCTGACCTATCGGCTCAACGGTGACAGCGGTGCCACTGTCGTATTCATCCACGGCACGTTCGGCGATCTGAATACCTGGCGCGGGCAGGAAACGCTCTTCGCGCAGCGGTATCGCGTGCTGGTCTATAGCCGCCGCTATCATCCTCCCAATCCACCGGTCGAAGACAACGAGACGTACTCGCCCAAGCTGCATGCCGAGGATTTGGCCGCATTGCTGCTGACGCTCGATATCGCGCCTGCGCACATCATCGGTTCGTCCTACGGGGCCTATGTGGCGTTGGAGCTGGCGCGGGATCATCCCGAGTTGGTCCGCTCGCTCGTGCTCGCCGAGCCGCCGATGTTTCCGTTGCTGTCGGGATCCGAGCTCGGGGACTCGGTGCGCCGGGCGTTCTACACGAACTCACTCGATCCCGCGCGCCGCGCGCTCGCGCACGGCGACTCCGTTGCAGGAATTCGCATGTTTTATGACGGCCTGAGCGGTGGGTTTGGACGATTTGATCATCTGCCCGGGCCGGTCCGGGCCGATCTGGTGGCGCACGCGTTCGAGTTCCGGCGCGAGATGCTCGCGAACCGCGAGCAATACCTGCCGACCGTTTCGTGCGCCGAGTTAGGACGGGTCGCGACGCCGACGCTGCTCCTGCGGGGAGATCGCAGCCCGCGCGCGTTCCAGCTCATCAGTGACGAGCTTGCGCGCTGTATGCAAAGTGACACGATGGTGACGATTCCCGGGGCGGGCCACCCGGTCCACACCGCTAACCCGGGATACTACAACCAGGTGGTGCTTCGCTTTTTGATGACGCATTGAGTCGTTTGAGGGGTATCAACGTAACCGTGTCACGCCGTCTCATCCTCGCCGTCGGATTCACGCTGTTCGCACCTGCCCTGCAAGCGCAAAGCCGCAGCCAGGAGAAACTGGCCATTGCGCGCGATCGGATTGCCGCTCACGAATACGAGCTCGCGGATTCGGCACTATCTGATGCCTTTGCATCCGCGCTGTATCTGCTGGACACCGTAAACGTCTTCATTTGGCGCGGCATTCTCGAGCATGAACGCGGCAATGACAGCCTGGCGCGATTGAACTTCCGGAAGGTCGTTTCGCTGAATTACACGAATGTCAGCGGGTTGGACAAGATCGATCCGGGACTCGATGCCCTCTTCGAGTCAGAAGCGCGGCCGTATCGGATCTACCCCGATAGCGCGCTCGACCGCAGCGCATCGTGGAGCTCCGGTCCTCGGCTGGCCTATCCTACCGAGCTGCGACGCCGCGGTGTCGCTGGGCACGCGATCGTGCGCGCGGTGATCGACACGCTCGGTCTGGTTGAAGACAAGAGTCTGATGATTCTGGAATCGCCCGATTCGTCATTTGACAAGCCACTGCAGCAGATGATGCTCGCAGCGCGATTCACACCGGCACGGCGCAAAGGACTGCCGGTGCGGAGCATCGTGACCCTTGGCTTCGATCTGCATCCGCCACCACCAGCGAGCCCGACCGGATTGGTGGACGCCGCTCGCGATCAGTTACGCGCACAGCCTCCCCGGCCAGACAGCGCGCTGGCGCTGATCGACCAGGCCCTGGACAGTCTGAACCAGCCAAGCCGGGGGGAGCGCGTGTACGCTCAGCTCGTGCAAGGGGTGGCGTGGCACAAGAAAGGCAATGACAAGCTCGCCGCCGTCTCGTTTGATGCCGGGATCGCGGGCTACCAGGATCTCACCGCCCGCGGCATCGATCTCGCTCCGTTCCTGAGACGACTGGCGGATTCCATTCGCCTCGCGCGGCGTGGTGTGAGCCCCGGCCCGCTTGGCGCGATCAGCGTCATTGGCAATGTCGATGTGCCGCCGGTGCTCGTGTCCCATCCGCCGATTCGCTACGCGCCAGAGATGCAGGCGCTCCGCATTGGGGGCACCGTGATCGTCGAAGCCACACTCGATACGACCGGCCGGGTGCTGCCCGCATCCGTCAAGATTGTCCAAAGTCCGAATCCGGTTTTGGATGCGGAGACGAAGCGCGTGATCCTTGCGACGGTGTATCGGCCGGCGCGAAGTCGCGGGCGGCCGGCCCTGGTAACGATTCGTCAGCCGGTGACGTTTGCCCCCTATTGACGCCGGGGCGAGAATGAAGGGCATGAACACACAAGTCGCGACATTGGCGGGCGGCTGCTTCTGGTGCCTCGAAGCGGTATTCGAGCAGCTCCGCGGCGTGAAGAAAGTGGAATCAGGCTATTCCGGCGGCCACGTCCCCAATCCCAGTTACGAGGCGGTCTGCACGGGCACGACCGGACATGCGGAAGTCACGCAGGTGACCTTCGACGCGGACGAGATCTCGTTTCGTGACCTGCTCGAGGTCTTTTTCTCGCTGCACGATCCCACCACCCTCAATCGCCAGGGCGGTGACGTCGGCACCCAGTACCGCTCGGCGATCTTCTATCATGATGCCGAGCAGCGCAGGGTGGCGGAGGACGTGATTCGGGAGTTGGACGCGGAGCACGTGTTCGATGACCCGATCGTGACCCAGGTCGAGCCGTTAAAGGCGTTCTATCCGGCAGAGGAATACCACCGCGAGTATTACCGCAGGAATCCCAACCAGGGGTACTGCCGCGCGGTCATCGCTCCGAAAGTGGCGAAACTGCGCAGCAAGTATCTGCAGAAACTGAAGGCTTAGCCGGCTGCCTTGCTCTTGCCCATGTAGGCGCGAACGAGCGGCGCCGGACGACGCCGCAGCAACGCCGCACGCAGCACGTCGCGTTCATCGGTGGGAACGTCGACCAAGAAGCGCTCCTTCCCCTCCGCTTCTTTCACGACCACCGGAACGCCGTCACGGTATAGCACACGGTTAGTCGTGATCGCAGATACCGCGTCACCGGGTGTGAGGATGCCGACGAGATTCAACGGATCCGCTCCGCTCACCGCGACGAGCTCTCCCGCCCCCTCCTCCCTGCGGGTCGTTCTCAGTAACCCAATGGCTTCTGGCAACGCATACTGCTCACCCGAGAAGCCCCCGACGAACCGCCCGCCGCGGATTTCACCGCGCGCCTCGAGCCGGCGATAGACGCGAAGAATGTCGCGCCACGGGGCGAGCAATGTCTCGCGCTGCACGAGCCGGCGGAATACGACGCCGTAGCGGCGCAGCAGCTGCCAGGCGATCGCTTCGGCTACCTGCTCGTCGGGAATGGGTGGCCGTCCGTGCGTCCTCGACCAGCGGCCCGCCGTCTCCACACCGAATGGCGCAATGCGGCCGTGGCGGCGGAATCCACCGCCGAGCGGGCGGCGCCGATCTGACGGCACGAGTAGCGCCCGCAGTCCCGCGAAGCTATCTGAGGACACGAGACCCCAGGCCACGAGCTCGCCCAATCCCTTCTCCACTTCGGTACGGAGCAATCCGGTTGCGTTTACGAGATCACCGAAGAACAATGCGCCGCGGTGGTCGAATGCCGTGAGCAGCGCTCGACCAGTCGAAGACAGCGGCAATTCCGCAGGATCAACTTCTGGAGTGCCGGCTCTCCAAATCTCACCGCGATCACGTCTGAACAAAGCGATCGGAGTGCTCCGTACGGGGCCGGCCTTTTTGTTCCGCGCTCCGACCTCCGCATTCCGAATTGCCGTGAGACGTCCCCAGGCGATCTCGCCCGACAGGCACAGCCCGTCGAGCCACAGCGGGTCGTAATCCATCATGCGGGCTGGCAGTACCTCGGATTCCCACGCTCCCGCCGCCAGCTCGTACCCGTCCAGCAAGTCGACGATGGCGGCCAGCCCCTCTGGTCCCTCGGCGCGCGAGCCCGGCGCGAGCCGCTGCCACTTGAACAGGAACCGCAGGAAGTCGGCCGCGGCGACGGGCTCGATTTCCTTGCGGAGCCGGTCGAGCGTGTAGCGATGAATGCGCGCCAGCAGGCGGCGCTCGGACCATTCGAGGCCGTCGAGCCCGGGCGTGAACCGGCCGCGCAGCGCAAATCCCTCGTGCTCGAGCGCCCCGAGTGCAATATCAACATCAGGGACCTGCAACCCGAAGCTTGCCGCGATGTCGGCTGCCGTCGTCGGCCCGACCACCTCGAGGCGTCCGCGCACCAGCTCACGGATTGCGTCTTCTCTCGTCCACGTTCGCGCGCGTTCTCGTTCAGGCGGAGAAACCGGCGGCTCGATGGTAGCGGCGGGGAACGCGGCCTGCACCATGGGAACGCGCTCGGTAGCGACCCAAAGCTTGCCGTCCATCACCGTCGCGCGGCCGGCCGCCACGAGCTGCGCAAATTCACCGCTCCAATCCTTCGTCTTGCCCGCCTCGACGCTCGGCACCGCCCCCATCACCAGCAATGCGTCGTGGAGCTCGTCTGCATTTTCCGGATCGGGCCAGGCCTGTTCTCTCACCAGATCGATCGCCGCTTGGTCGAGCTTGCCGAACTCTTCCGCCGTTTTCACGTCGAGTCCACGGCGCGTGATGACGGCTTGAGTCCGGCGCTCCTCGAGCGGCGCATCGTCAAGGAATGCGTATGGCCGGGCGTTGAGCACCTCATGACAGAGCGGGGACGGCTCCGTTGTGTCGCGGGCAATCAGCGTGTACTTCCCCGCGTCCATCCCTTCCAGCACGCGCTTCAACCCGGGGAAATCCATCGCTTCGAGCAGGCAGTCGGCGATGGTCTGATTCACCAGGGGGTGATCCGGGATTTCTCTGTCCCCCACGAGGTTTTCGGGGCACGCAAGCTGGTCGGGGAACACCGCGGCCACGAGATCCTCGGCCTCCATGCGCTGCAGCGGCGTCGGGACTTTACGCCCGCCGCGGAACCGCAGCACGGCCAACGCGCGCGTAGCGTTCCAGCGCCAGCGAGTGCCGAAGACCGGCGCATCGAGCATCGCCTGCACCAGCAGGTGCTCCGCGGTGGCGGGCTTCAGATACTGGAAGACGTCCTCGAGCGGAAAGCTGTGTTGCGGTCCGAGCGACAGAATGATCGCGTCTTCGGTCGCGGCGGCCTGCAGCTCAAAGTTGAAGCTGCGGCAGAATCGCTTGCGGAGCGCGAGACCCCAGGCGCGGTTGATCCGGCTGCCGAACGGCGCGTGCAGCACGAGCTGCATGCCGCCTGCCTCATCGAAGAAGCGCTCGAGCACCAGGCACTGCTGGGTTGGGATCGTGCCCAGGATCTGCCTCGTCGCCGAGAGGTATTCGACGATTTGCCGGGCGCCGGCCTCGTTGATCCACAACGTTTCGACCAGCCATTTGATCGCTGCCTCGGGATCGTCGAGCCGATCGGCCACGTCCTGCCGCAGCCGCGAGACCTCTTCGGACAGCTCATCGGTGCGCCCCGGCGCCTCACCGACCCAGAACGGCAATGTCGGCGGCTGG
>DASZNX010000527.1:0-5753 GCA_035551075.1 Gemmatimonadales bacterium
GTTTCCCGAGCGCCTCCCAGACTTCCGGCGCAACGTCCTTTTTGGAGAGCACTGCTTGCAGATAGCCGGTCCCATCGCGCACGACGACAAACGCGATTTTGCCGCTCGAGCGAGTGGTGGCAACCCAGCCCCGCACCGCGACGGTCCGATTCGCGTGCTGCGGCAGCTCATCGATCCAGTAACGATCCGGCATAGGCGCGGCATACTAGTGGCGGGCCTTTTCAGTGTCAACGCGATCGTGAGCGGATGCGCGCCCGTTGTTAAAACCGGCCCGGCGCGTCAGGAAACCAGCTGGCTCGCTTATCTCGGCACTCAACGCCACGATGCCGCGGCGCAAGAGATGTTGAATCCCGATCCGCGGCCGCTCTGGCACATCGGCGTTGGCCGTGGCGTGCGCGGCAGCCCGGCGCTCGGCGAAAGCATCATCGCGGTCGGGTCCGCCGACCGGTATTTGACGCTGATCGACCGCTCGAGCGGCGATGTGCTGTGGCGGACGCGGCTCGACGGGACGGTGCGATCCGGTCCGCTGCTCGACGCGGACCGGCTGTACATCGCGACAGAAGCTCAGCCGGAGGGGCGCGTCTATGCCGTCCGGCTGCGCGATGGCAAGACGCTCTGGAAAACCCGCATCGGCAGTGTCGCCGCGCCGCTCACCTTCGATGGGGACGCGCTCTACGCGGGTACAGAAGAAGGCGTCGTGTTCCGACTCGATCCCGAGCACGGGAACGTCACCTGGCACCGGGCGCTGCACGGCGCGGTTCGGGCCGGGCCGGTCGCAACACCACAGGGTCTGGTCGTCACGACGACGACTGATACGCTGTTCCTGCTCGACCGCGAGACGGGCATCGTGCACGGGCACTTGCCGCTTCCTGGCGCGGTCCTCGCGACCCCCGCCACCGATGGCCGGCGCGTGTATCTGGCGACGACGAACGGCACTGTGATCGCGGTCAGTCTCGCCCCACTATCGATCCAGTGGGATTTTCCCGCGGGCGATGCGGTGTACGGCGCCCCTGCGCTCGTCGCCGACACGCTGTATGTGTTGTCGCGGGATGGTCAACTCTGGATCATTCCAACGGAGGCGGTCCACAACGCTATGAACGTGAGCCTCGATATCGTCGCGACCGCAGGGCCTACGCCGATCGAATCGGGCGGGGGGATCCTGGTCGGGAGCGTGAGTGGCGAGATATTGCTAATCGATCGCGAGAGCGGCGCGATCAAGTGGCGCACCCAAATCGCCGGTCCGATCGAGGAGCCGCCTCTCGTCCGCGATCGTCAGTTGGTAGTCGTGGCCGGGCGAGGCAATATTCACACTTACCGATGAGCCGATCCGCGATCGTCGTCGTCCTTCTCGCTGGCGCTGCCCCCCCCCCGCTCTCGTCGCTGGCCGCGCAGCGCATCACCACGCCCGCATACGCGGTCGAGAACCACGCCGCGGCGGCATTCAGTCCCTCGCATGACACGTTTCGCGGAGCCCTGGCACATTACGGCAAATGGGTTGGAGCTGCCGGGACCGTCTACCTGACCTATCTCGCGGCGCATGAGCATCAGCAATCGCGCCGCGAGTGGGCCGCGCTGCTCACCATTTGCCGCTCATCGCGCGATGCCTGTGTGGTCGGCGCGAACGGCGCCTATGTTCGCGGTGACGCCGAGGCGCTCTATCAGCTCTCGCGCGGCCACGACCGCCGCGCGAATCAATGGCTGTTCGCCGCGCAGGCGACGCTCTTCGCGACCACCGCGCTGTTCATCATCGATTTACATCCGGGTGGACCGGATAACATTCCCTATCCGTCGCAAATTCGGGTGGGTGGCCTGCCGACCGGACCCGGCGTGGAGATGCGACTCGCCTTCTAATCGCTCCGCTGCGCTTTTCGACTTTGCGCCACACTTCCACGAAGTGCCCGATCGAATCCCGCGTGACTCCGGTTGTGTCCTGGGGAAATGTAAAACTGTTTCACGATTCCACCGCTCATACTGCTCGGGCGTGATGTCCCCGCTCAAGAGGAGGGCCGCGAACTTGCTGTTAGCGTCGAGTCGATCAAGCAACCCAATTTGACAGCGCAGCAGGTGGTCAGCGAGCACCGGCTTCCTCACCGCAACTCGAGTCCGGCGAGCTCTGCGCGGACCCGCGCCACCTCGGGCGCGAGGCGCGGCTCCGGCGCGGAACGCAGGACGAGATAATGCCGATAGGCCTGGATCGCCCCTTCGCGATCGCCGGTTGCGGCGGCGAAGCGCCCCTCGTCGCGCAGCATGGGCGCGAGGCAGCCGGTCTCGGTGTTGCTGCGGCGGCGCACAGCCGCGAGCGCGCCGCGAATATCTCCCTCTCGCTCGAGCAGCCGGGCCACCATGAGGTTGAAGCACTGCTCCAGCGTCCCCTGTTGCATCAGCGAATCCACGTGGTCCACGGCTGCGCGCGCGTCCGCGCTCCGGCGGGCCACGGCGAGCGTCGCGCGCAATAACGCACCGCATACGCGGCTCAATACGGCTTTGGTAAGCGAGTCCGAGCGCGGGATGCGGCTATTCTCGAGGCGAGTAATCAACCGTTCGGCGTCGCCAAAATCACCGTGCAGGAAGCGCCACTGCTCGACCCAACAGATCTCGCCTAAGCGCTGTGCTTTTCCCATCGAATCGGTAGGCAGCGGCCCAGTAACCGCGGCAGTTAGCCGCTGCGCGGCCCGGACGGCAGCGACGCTGTCTCCGCCCCAGATCAGGCTGGTCCCGAGCAGCGCAAGCTCTAGCTGCGTACCCGAGCTCCGTTCGCGCAGTATACGGTTCGCCTCGTCGGGACGGCCCCGATTGAGCGCAGTCAAGGTTAGGCCAAACATGAGGTCCTCGTGCGGCACGGTGGCGCTCAGCGCGCGGAGCACCCAATCCTGTTCCTCCAATCCGATTCCCTCGACTTTGATGTCTTTGGAAATGTCCCAGAGATTATCCGCCGTGATGTGTCCGACGCGACTGTGCAGGTGACGCAGCGACGCCGTGTCGCCGAGGGCGATCGCGAGCCGCCAGCGCACGAAATCGGCATGCTCGCTCAAGGAATCCCCCGCAAGAAAGGGCCGTGCCAGGCGCCTCGCGGCAGCGGTGTCTCCGTTCTGGGCGGCAATCAACACCAGGCGTCCGCGCGGGGCCGTATAACTCGAGTCGAGCGCCAACGCGCGGCTGAAGCCCGTGACCGCCCGCTCGCGCCAGTTCGGATAGCCGACCAGCGGCCCAAAACGGTATAACAGCTCGCCCAAGTCGTTGTGGACTTCCGGGCGGTCGGGGGCAAACTCGGCCGCTTGCTCCCACGCGGCGATTGACTCGCGGATGGGCAACGGTTGGACGATTGTCTTCCAGTAGGTCTCGAACAGATCGCGGTCCCGGACGCTGAGACGCGATCGCACTGCCCACGCGTGCCGGAGGGCCTTCTCGAACGGCCCATGATCGAGCCAAAGATCAGCCACCGCCAACCCGAGGCCGGCCAATGCGAACGTGGAGTCGATGTCCAAGGCGCGCGCGAAGTGATCTACCGCCTGACGGTGGCGGCCGCCGCGCGCCTCGGACTGCCCCGCGAGGTACTCGCGAACCGCGGCGAGCGGAGTGTCTCCCGACCGGACGAAAAACCGGTACGCGCGATGAGCAGTTGACCCACGAAGCGATCAATCAGAGTTGTGAGGCTGTCACCCGGTCCTTCAACGTGTGCCCCCGCTTCGACACGTCCATCGGGGACACTCAGCAGTGAGCCGGTGAGGACGAGGTGCCGTGGATCGCCTAGCACGGAGCCCTGCAGCACATGTCCGGCACCAAGGCGCGAGCCGAACGAGACGATCTCCCGATCCTCCGGCGCCACCGTGCGTCGAGTGGCCTCACGTCGCCACGCGCTCAGCACCGCGCGAGCGTCCAGCGTCTGCAGTCCATCCTCGCCGCTCAACTGCGCCGCCAGAAGATCGACCATGCCCTCTTCGAGGTAGCGCAATGACGCGTCCGCGCCCACGACGTGGAACGGGACCACCACGACAGCCCGGCGATCGATCGTGTGCGCGGCTGACTGGCTGACACCCTGGTACCACTTTAGCGCGATGATTGAGGCCGCCAACACGGCGGCCGCGAGAACGGCCCGGCGGCGTACGGCCGCGTCTCGCGGCGGCACGAGAGCGGGCGGGGGCTGGGGCTCCGCCTCCGAGATACGCGAGGGGCTCCCCGCTGCCGGCGACATTGGCGCTGTGTCGAGTTTCGCTGAAGTGGTTTGCAGTCGTCGGGCCAGGTCTACGACGGCGCGGTCGGGCTCCGCATCCAGCTCATCTCGCAACAGCACTTCGTGCTCGCGCGCGGCCTGGAGTGCCGCTGCGCTGTCGCCGGCCGCCACCAGGGCATGCATCAGTCGCAACGTCACGCGCGAGCTGAAGCGATCAACAGTCGCCAGTTGTCGCCACCACGTCACGGCCTTGGCATGATCACCTCGCTGCGCGGCCGCCTCGGCGGCCGTCTCGAGCGCGGCCGCCAGCTGGCGGGCGAAGTGCGTCCGCTTGTCCTCGGTCCAGCGCTCGAATTCCGCGGCGCCGTTCAGGAAGAACCCGTCCAGGAACGGCCCGGTGTACAGCGCCGTCGCGCGCTCGAACTCACCGTGCGCGAGCGCCGCTTCGAACTCTTGAATGTCGGTCGAGACTTTTCGGGGATTCAGTAGGAGCTCGGGTGAACCCGAGAGCACCGCATCCTCGCCCAGCTCACGCCGCACCAGCGAGAGGAGTTGCCGGAGCGCATGCCGTGCCTCGGGCTCGCTGCTCTCGGGCCAGAGCAGGGCCGCGATTTTGTCGCGAGTCACGCCTTGGCGAGGTGCAGCGGCAAGCACGGCCAGCAGCGCCAGCCGGCGACTCTGGGCCGGAGCGCCGTGCAGCGGTCCGGATTCCGTCCCGATCGACAGGCCGCCGAACGTCGTGAGCCTGTACATCCTCTAACACCTCCGCCCATGTGACGACGATGTGACGGGGCTATGACGGTCGCCGGGCTAATCTAGCCCGCATCGTTGACGTCGATAGGTCGATTTGGATGACAAGTGAGAGGAGGGTGTTGCAATGGGTGTGCGGTGGGCTTTCCGACATGTCGTACTGGCTGTGGTTGCCGGAAGTGTGTGGTTGGGCTGCGATCGTCCTCAGGGCGATCTGACCGCGCCTCATCATCAGCCGGCGACTTTTTCGATGGTGGACCAGTCGGGCCGGCAATTTGTCTCAGTGGATTACCCAGGCGCGACATACACGTCGGCGCAAAGCATTTCGCCGACGGGCGAGGTCCTGGGCCGATATGGCGGCGATGACGGGTTTGAACACGGATTTCTGCTAGTGCGGGGCGCGATCACCGCGGTCCCCCCGGTACCAGGTGCCTTCCTATCGGCACCAAACCGGGTGAACTCCCGTGGCGTGATCGTCGGCACCTACGACGACGATGTCGGAGAACACGGGTACGTCTTGGCGGGCGGCTCCTTCAGAACGATTGATTTCCCGGACAACAGCGAGGTTACCGCCTGGGGCATCAGCAGCAACGGAACCATTGTTGGCCTCGAGGACCCCGCTCGCGATTTCATCCACGCGCATGGTTACGCCTTAAGGAACGGCGACACGACGCTGATCGACTTCCCGGCAGCCGTCGGCACGTTCCCCACCGCTATCAGCGACAACGGAAATATCGTCGGCTCGTATTTGACCAGCGACTTCTTTACCACCGGCTTTTTGTGGTCGGGTGGGAAGTTCACCAGAGTTCACGTTCCAAACTCGACCTACGAC
>DASZNX010000528.1:0-2866 GCA_035551075.1 Gemmatimonadales bacterium
GAAGCGTATCTGCGAGCGCTGGGCATCGAGGGCGATCTGCGGGTGCGCCACCTCGGTGAGGCCGCGCGCATCGAGGTCGAGCCACGGTGGATCCCGTGGCTGGAGGAGCGGCGGTCCATGGTTACCGAACGTCTCGTTGCCCTGGGCTTCGCGCGGGTGGAGGTCGACCCGCGCGGCTATCGGCGGGGGAGCCTGTTAGAGCATTCATCGCGTTGAACTTTCCACAGGAGCTGCGCCACGAGCTGTGGGAGGCGCTCGCGCCACTGCGGCGCCGCGAGAAACTTCCCGTGAAGTGGGTGCGACCCGAGAACATTCATTTGAGTCTCAAATTCCTGGGCGACGTCGACGAATCACGCGAGCCCGAGCTCCGCGCTGCCCTGCAGCGCGCCACGGGCAAGCGCGGTGGCGCGGAGCCCCGAACCCTGACCCTTCAGGTGACCGGCTTCGGGGTGTTTCCGGACTACCGTCGCCCGCACATCCTTTGGGCCGGAGTGACGCCCGACCCTGCCCTCGAGCTGCTCCAGCATGGCGTGGAGCAGGCATTCGAACCCCTCGGCTTTCCGATGGAAGCGCGGCCGTTTCGCCCCCACGTCACCGTGGGTCGAGCCAATCGTGACGCACGGCCGCGTGACCTTGCAGGACTCGAGGCAACGCTGGAAGCCATCGCATTCGACCGCACCGCGACCGTCAGTCAGGTTGATCTGATGGAAAGCACGCTGAAGCCCGACGGGCCGGTGTATCAGGTGAAATACCATGAACGGTTGTTTTAAAGGCCTGATGCGGCTGGGGTGCGCGGTCGGTATCCTGGCCGCGATCGCCCTGATCTACTGGTTTCGCGATCCGATCATGCGCACCGGCGCGCGTTGGTTCGGCGGGTCGAAGGCGTTACCGCCCGTCTCCGACACGGCGGTGGGCGCGCCGACCCCGGCAGCGACCGCTTCCGGTCAAACCAAACTGCACAATCTCGGCGCTGCCGGAGGTCCCGATTCCGTCGTTCTGACCCCCAACGAAATGGCCTCGCTCATCGGCGCCGGAATCGACTGGAACGTGCGCAAGATGTACGACTCGCTGCGCGTCGAACTGCAGGAGGGAAAGCTCGTATTGCACGCGCGGTTGGACACGAAGGCGCTGCCGCCGGGTACGCTCGGTCCTTTCGCGGGCATGATGGGACCGCGCGAGCCGTTACGCATGGGGGGAACCGTCTCCATCGAACGGCCCGGCACCGCACGCTTCAAAATCGAGGACATCAGCTTGCGGGGCATCGAGTTCCCCGGGCCGCTCGTCAACTCGATCTCCAAGCAGATGGCCGGCGCGTCATCGAACGGAGCCATTCCACTCAAGGTTGATCCCGCGGTCTCCGACGTCGCCGTCCATCCCACCGGAGTGGTGTTGTACCGCAATCGGAGGGCGCGTTGAGTCCGCGACGCGTGATGATCGTCGACGACGAGAAGGGCATTCGCGAGGCTCTGAAGCAGGTGCTCGAGTATGAGGAAATCGAAGTTCAGGTTTGCGCCTCGGGGCACGAAGCGACGCGCGTGTATCCCGAATTCAAGCCGCATCTCGTGTTTCTCGACGTAAAAATGGAAGGGATGGATGGGCTCGAGACGTTGAAGCGACTCCGCCAGATCGATCAGCGCGCGCAGGTCGTGATGATCTCGGGACACGGGACCATTCAGACTGCGGTCGAAGCCACGCAAATGGGCGCCTACGACTTTCTCGAAAAGCCGCTCGACACCGACCGCATTCTGCTGACGCTCCGCAACGCCCTCGAGCACATCGTCCTGGTCAGCGAGAATGTGCGGCTCAAGCAGGAGGTGCGGGCCCAGTACGAGATCGTCGGCTCGAGCAAAGCGATTCGCCACGTGATCGACCTGCTCGAGAAGGTCGCGCCCACACCCGCCCGCGTGCTGATCACGGGCGAGAACGGCACCGGCAAGGAGCTCGTGGCCAGGGCCATCCACGCGCTCAGCACGCGCGCGGCGGGACCCTTTGTCGAGGTGAACTGCGCGGCCATTCCCACCGAGTTGATCGAGAGCGAGCTGTTCGGCCATATGAAGGGAAGCTTCACCGGCGCATTTGCCGACCGGGCCGGCAAGTTCGAGCTCGCGGATGGCGGGACGTTGTTTCTCGACGAGATCGGCGACATGAGCCTGACCGCGCAGGCCAAGGTGCTCCGGGTGCTGCAGGAAGGCATGATATCGCGTGTGGGTTCGGGCAAGGCGGTCCCGGTGGACGTGCGCGTCATCGCCGCGACGAACAAGGATCTAGGTCGCGAGATCGAGCGCGGCCGCTTCCGCGAAGATCTACTCTATCGCCTGAATGTCGTGCCGATTCACGTGCCCTCGCTGCGCGACCGCCGCAGCGACGTTCCCCAGCTCGTCACGCATTTCACCGCCGAGCTGACTCGCGTTGGGTTGCCCGCCAAAGATTTCGAGCCGGCGGCAGTCGAGCGCCTCACCGCGCACGACTGGCCCGGCAACATCCGCGAGCTCAAGAACGCGGTGGAGCGGTTGCTCATTCTCGCCCCAGGATCCACGGTGACGCAGCAGGATGTCGAAAAACTCGTCGGTAGGGGCGAGGCGGGGCGCGCAAGGACCAGCGGCGCAGACGCCGAGGGCGGGAGCTGGGGCGGGAGCGGGGGCGGGAGCGGGGGCGGGGGCGGGGGCGGGGGCGATTCATCCTGGTTGCGCGCTTCAACCTTTGAGGATTTCAAACAGGCGGCCGAGCGCGCGTTCTTACGCCGGAAGTTGCAGGAGCACGATTGGAACGTGTCGGAGACCGCGCGCACCTTGCAGATGCCGCGGAGCAATCTGTACAAGAAGATCGAGCGCTATGGGCTCGCCCGATGGGGAGAGCTGGGCGGGAG
>DASZNX010000529.1:0-3054 GCA_035551075.1 Gemmatimonadales bacterium
CGCGGTGGTCGTAATGAATCCAACAGCAAAGAGCGGCGAGTACCACCTCAGCGCGGGTACCGCAGCAGTGACCGTCCGCTCACCGGCGCACTCGATTCAGACGGTGGTGTTCTAGGGAGGGCACATGCCCTTTACCTCCGGCACATTGGCGTTTTTTCGCGGCCTGAAGCGACACAACGCGAAGCCGTGGTTCGAAGCGCACCGCGGCGACTACGAACAGGACGTCGTCGCGCCAATGCGAGCATTGATCGAGGAGATGGACGTCCGCCTCGCGCGCTTCGCTCCCGAGATCACGGGGCACCCCAAGCGCTCGATGTTTCGGATCTACCGCGATATCCGATTCTCCAAAGACAAATCCCCCTACAAGACCAATGCCGGCTGCTGGTTTTGGCATCGGGACGCGGATCCGCGTGTGGGTGACGACGCCGATGGGGGCGGCGCCGGTTTCTACTTCCATTTGCAGCCGGGCAGCTCGTTTACGGGCGCGGGAATCTGGATGCCGCCGCGGCCGCTCCTGGGCAAGCTCCGCGACGCCATCGTCGAAGATCACAAAGGATTCGAACGAATCGTCAAACATCCCGGCTTCGTGCGCCGCTTCGGGGGGCTGGACGACGAGCACACGCTGAAACGCATGCCGCGTGGGTACGCCGAGGCCCATCCCGCGGCCCGCTGGCTCAGGTTTCAGTCGTTCGTCTCAGGACGCGCGCTCGGGGACAAACAGATCACGAGTCCCAGGCTCGCCGCGACGCTGGAAGAGGACTTCTCGAGGCTCCTGCCCCTCGTGCGCTGGTTGAACGGAGCCCTGGGGCTCAAACCGGCAACGACGCGATAGAACCGGAGGACCTATGTCAGACGTAAGCCGTCGCACGTTCCTCGGCGTCACCGCTTCCGCCGCCGCCGCCGCGTTCATCAAGCCCGAGCTGGTACGCGGCACGCGCGCCAACTCCGCCATCCGCGTCGGACTCCTCGGTTGTGGCGGCCGCGGCACCGAGGATGCGGAGAACCTCGTAGACACCGGCGGCGCGCAGGTCGTCGCGCTCGCCGATCTGTTCCAGGATCAGCTCGACGCCGCGCGCGCGCATTTCGATCAGGTGCAGCAGGCCAAGGGTTACGCCGCGCTGGACGCGAAACAGCTGTTCGTTGGCCCGCATGCGTTCGAGCAGATCGCCGCATCGAAAGCAGTCGACGCGATCGTTGTCGCCACCCCGCCCTTCTTCCATCCGCAACACCTCGATGCAGTGGTGACCGGTGGCAAGCACGTCTACCTCGAAAAACCCGTCGCCATCGACGTGCCGGGTGCCAAAAAGGTCATGGAGATCGGGAAACGGGCGCAGGGGAAGCTCAGCCTCGACGTGGGATTCCAGATCCGCAATTGCCCGCCCTTTGTCGAGCTCGTGAATCGGATTCACAACGGCGCGATCGGTAACATTGTCTGCGGCGAGGCCTACTATCTGACCGGTTACATCGATCGCCCCGCCTGGCCCAACGCCTCACCCGCCGAGCGGAGACTGCGGAATTGGGTTCACGACCGGGTATTGTCGGGCGACATCATCGTCGAGCAGAACATTCACGTCATCGACATCTGCAACTGGGTTTTGCAGGCGCATCCCATGAAAGTCAGCGCGACGGGCGGCCGCCAGGGCCGGCCCGCCGACGACGGCGACTGCTATGGCAATTACAACGCCGTCTTCCACTATCCCAATGGTGTGGATGTCACCTTCAGCTCGACGCAGTTCGCCAAAGGCTGGTGGGACGTGAGCGAGCGCTTCTTCGGCACCAAGGGGACGGCGATCTCGCCCTACACCGGCCCGCTCGGCATCTGGGGCGAGGAGCCGTGGCAGGCGCCGCTCGTCGTTCAGCAGCCCGGCCAGCAGGCCGCGTTTTCCGTGACCGGCAATTTCACGTCCAACCTGCAGTACGCTGATCCCGAGAAGAAGAAAGCATTCATCGAGAGCATCAATAGCGGCCAATTCCACAATCAGGCGGACAAGGGCGCCGAGTCGGCGCTATCGTGCATGATGGCGCGCACGGCTGCGTACACGGGGCGCGACATCACGTGGGACGAGCTGCTGAAGTCTACAGAAGTCTGGGACTCGCGACTCGATCTCGCGAAGCTCGGCTGAGGCGCCTATGTCCACGACACGACGCGAATTCGTTACGACATCGCTGGCGGTGGTGGGATTGTCGCAGCTGCGGATTCCGCTGCCCGAGCCCGCGATCAAGAAGGGCATCGTGTTCGACATGGTGTCCGACAAATTGAGTTACGCCGATCGGTTCAAGCTGGTGAAGGACTCAGGTTTCGAGGTCGTGCAGGCGCTGACGGAGCCCGATCAGAGCAAGGCCGAGGAGATGAAGCGCGCCGCGGACGCCGCGGGCATCCGCATCGATTCGGTGATGAACGTGGATCACTGGCAGTATCCGCTGTCGTCGAGCGATCCCGCAGTCGTCGAGAAGAGTCTCGTCGGGATGCGGACCTCGCTCCACAACGCCAGGCTGTGGGGATCGGATGCGGTGCTGCTGGTGCCCGCCGTGGTGAACGCCCAAGTCTCGTATCGCGACGCCTGGACCCGCTCGCAGGCACAGATCAAGAAACTCATTCCGCTCGCCGCTGAGCTGAAAGTGGTCATCGCGATTGAAGAAGTCTGGAACAAGTTTTTGCTCTCGCCGCTCGAGATGGCGCAATACATCGACGAGTTCAAGAGCCCGTGGATCAAGGCCTGGTTCGACGTCGGCAACGTCGTGCTGTACGGGTACCCCCAGGACTGGATTCGCACCCTCGGCAAGCGCACGGTCAAGGTCCATCTGAAGGATTTCAAGCGCAAAGAGAGCGGCTACGAGTGGGTAAACCTCGGCGATGGCGACGTCGACTGGGCCGCGGTGAAAGCCGCGTTTGCATCCGTGGGATATACCGGCAGCGTGATCGCCGAGCTGGAGGCCGGCGATGCGGCGTACCTCCGCGACATCAGCGCAAGAATCGACCGGCTGCTCGTGGGTTAGTACGGGAGTCATGATGGGTTAATCCGAAATCATCAGCACCCTAAGGCCGTTTGTGAG
>DASZNX010000530.1:0-12101 GCA_035551075.1 Gemmatimonadales bacterium
GTGCCGCTGGCCCTTGTCGCTTTAGTCCTTCTGTTCCTCACCGCTTGCGGCGGCGGACAATTCCCGCAAACGATCTTTCATCCTGAAGCCGATTTCAGTCGAGAACTCGACGGGCTGTTCAAGAACATTGTTGTCTGGGCCGTCGTGGTGTTCGTCGTCGTCGAGACGCTGCTGCTCATCGCGATCGCGCGATTCCGCGCGCGGCCGGGTCGCCCGGAGCCGAAGCCGGTGCACGGCCACACTGCACTGGAAATCGGATGGACACTGGCTCCCGCACTGATCCTCGTGTTCATCGCGGTCCCCACGATGCGCACCGTCTTCGAAACCGCGGGTCAGGCGCCCGAAGGGGCGCTCCGCGTCGAGGTGATCGGCCACCAGTGGTGGTGGGAATACCGCTATCCCACGCTCGGTATCAGTACCGCGAACGAGATGCACCTTCCCGCCGGCACGCCGATCCAGCTCGAGATGACCTCGGCCGATGTGATTCACAGCTTCTGGATTCCCCGGCTCGCCGGCAAACGCGATGTGATCCAGGGGCGCACCAATCGCATCGCCTTCAAGCCCGACTCGACGGGGGAGTACTGGGGACAATGCGCGGAATTCTGTGGCGCCTCGCACGCGAACATGCGCCTGCGGGTGATCGTGCAGCCCGATTCGCTCTTCCAGCGCTGGGTGGACCGCCAGCGGTCGGCCCCCGTCGCGCCCGCGAAGGGGTCGATCGAAGAAACGGGGCAGCAAATCTTCCGCCGCAGCGCCTGCATCGGCTGTCACACGATCACCGGCATCGCGAGCGCGAAGGTCGGTCCGGATCTGACTCACGTCGGCGGTCGCGGCACGATCGCCGGAGCACTGTTCCCGAACACGTCCGAATCGCTGCATCGCTGGATCAGTAATGCGCCCGCGCTGAAGCCCGGCGCGCTGATGACGCCGCAGAATCTGCGGGGCGCGGATCTCGATGCGGTGGTCGCCTATCTCCAGAGCCTGAAATGAAGAGCTGGCTGACGACCACCGACCACAAGCGCATCGGCTTGCTCTACTTCTGGACGGCCTTCGGCTTTTTCCTGATCGGCGGGCTGGAGGCGCTCATCATTCGCGCGCAGCTCGCCCGTCCCGCTGGGATCGGCATCAGTGCCGAGACGTTCAACGAGCTCTTCACGATGCACGGGACGACGATGGTGTTCCTTGCGCTCATGCCGCTCTCGGCGGCCTTCTTCAACTTCATCATCCCGCTGCAGATCGGCGCGCGCGACGTCGCATTCCCGCGGCTCAATGCCTTCAGCTATTGGGTATTCCTGCTCGGCGGCTTGTTCCTCAATGCGAGTTTTGTCGCGGGACCCTTGTTCGGGGCAGGGCGGCTCTCCGTCGCGCCCGACGCGGGATGGTTCGGGTATGCGAATCTCACCTCGCGCCAGTTTTCGCCGGGCCCCAACGTCGATTTCTGGCTCCTGGGACTCCAGATCCTCGGCATCGCCTCGCTGGCGGCGGGGTTCAACTTCATCGTGACCATCCTCAACATGCGCGCGCCGGGCATGCGCATGCTGCGATTGCCGGTCTTCACCTGGATGACCCTGATCACACAGTTCCTCATCATCACCGCCTTTCCCGTGATCACCGTCGCGCTCGTCCTGCTGATGTTCGACCGCTTTTTCGGCACGCATTTCTTCGTCCCATCTGGGGGCGGCGATCCGATTCTCTGGCAGCACCTGTTCTGGATGTTCGGTCATCCCGAGGTCTACATCCTCATTCTGCCGGCCATGGGCATCGTGTCCGAGGTTCTGCCGACGTTCTCGCGCAAGCCGCTGTTCGGCTACACGGTCGTCGTCTATTCGGGCGTGGTGATCGCGTTTCTCGGATGGAGCGTCTGGGCGCACCACATGTTCGCGTCCGGCCTCGGCCCCATCGCCGACTCGGTGTTCGCCGGCACGACGATGCTGATCGCCATTCCCACGGGGGTGAAGATCTTCAACTGGATCGGCACGTTGTGGGGAGGTCAGATCCGCTTAACGACGTCACTGCTGTTTGCCGTGGGTTTCATCGCCATGTTCATCATCGGCGGGCTGTCGGGCGTCTCGCACGCATCCGCGCCGGCCGATTTGCAGCAGACCGACACCTACTACGTCGTCGCCCACATCCACTATGTCCTGTTCGGCGGGACGATCCTGGGCTTGTTCGCCGGCATGTACTACTGGTGGCCCAAGATGACCGGCCGGTTGCTGTCGGAGGGACTCGGCAAGGTGCACTTCTGGCTGACGCTGATCGGGATGAATCTCGCGTTCTTCCCGATGCACTTCTCCGGCCTTCTGGGCATGCCGCGCCGCATTTACACCTACTCGCCCGATCTTGGTGTGGCCGGCTTCAATCTCGTGTCCACGATCGGCGCATTCCTGATAGGCATCGCGACGCTCGTGTTCTTCTGGAATCTGTTGCGGACGCGCTGGCAGCCGGTGAACGCGCCCGCCAATCCGTGGAATGGCGCGACGCTCGAGTGGGCGATCCCATCGCCGCCGCCGGTCTACAACTTCACGGTAATTCCCACCGTGTCGAACCGGCTTCCGCTCTGGAAGACGGAACGGCACGGCGCGATGGCTCCGTTGCCCGAGCAGCCACCTGCGCCGATTCACGTGCCGGGCGGCTCCTGGTGGCCGATGATCACGGCGGCCGGCCTGCCGATCACGGCGATCGGCGCGATCTCGCACTTCTTGCCGGTCGTGTTCGTGGGTGTGCTCATCACGATTATCGGAATCTATCGCTGGGCCTTCGAGCCCTTCGCGATGTAAATGCGATACGACACCGACACCCACGCCATTGCCGTCGCGCACGGGCACGCCACCTTCATGGGGCTCGACAGTCGCAAGATGGCGTTCTGGGCCTTCATCGGTTCGGAGTGCCTGCTGTTCGGCTCGCTGATTTCCACCTATCTCGTGTACAAGGGTCGCAGCCTGGTCGGACCGTACCCGCATGAGATCCTGAATATCCCATTCACATCGTTCAGCACGTTCGATCTGCTGATGTCGAGTCTCGCGATGGTGCTCGCGCTGGCGGCGGTGCAGCGCGGCGATATGCGGCGAGGGAAGCTGTGGCTCTTCGTGACGGCGCTTCTGGGACTGGTCTTTCTGGGCGGCCAATACTGGGAGTTCAGCCATTTTGTCCGTGAAGGGCTGGGGCTCACGACGAACCTCTTCGGCTCGACGTTTTACGTGCTGACCGGCACGCACGGCGCGCACGTAACCGTCGGTGTTATCTGGTTGCTGACGCTGTGGGTGCAAGCCCTGCGAGGCAAACTCGGACCGGCGAATGCGATGACGGTCGAGATCACCGGATTGTACTGGCATTTCGTCGATGTCGTGTGGATCGTGATTTTTACGGTGGTATATCTGATTCAGTAGCAGGTTGGCGAGGTTGGCAAGGTTGTGGAGGTCGTGATGAGCGGACAAGAGGAAAGGGGCAACGTTGAAAGCGGGCAGGCGCACGCGACGACCGGGACGTATCTCCGCGTCGCCGCCATCCTCGTGATCATCACGTTCATCGAGGTCGGAGTATTTTACGTGCCCGCATTCCAACCAGCGCTCGTTCCGGTGCTGCTGTTCCTTTCGGCCGTCAAGTTCACCCTGGTCGTGCTGTTTTACATGCATCTCAAGTTCGATAATCGCTTTTTTAGTTTTCTGTTTGGTGGACCGTTGCTGCTGGCGATGGCGGTGGTGATCAGCCTGCTCTTCCTCTTTTATGGCGCGCTGCGGCTGCGGACTGGGACCTAACGGAATGATCAATGTCCAGTGATCAATGATCATTGATCATTCAGCATTGGTTATTCCGGCGTGGAATCGGTGGAATGTTCATCCCAGCGTCCTGGCCGGAATCGCCGGCCTGGGCGGGCTCTACGTCTTTCTGGGGGGACTCCGGTCAACCCGTCGGCACGTCGCCAGTTTTTTCGGCGCGCTCCTCGTTCTGTTTCTCGCGCTCAACGGGCCGCTGCATAATCTCTCGGACACGTACCTGTTCAGCGCGCATATGGGTCAGCACCTCTTGCTGACGCTCGTGTTCCCGCCGTTGCTGCTCTACGGGACACCGGGATCGGTCGTGCGAAAAGTGTTGCGGCCGCGCTGGGTGATGGCGTTGGGACAGTTCGTCACCCGGCCGCTGGCCGCCGCGATCATTTTCAGTGCGCCAATCGTGCTCTGGCATCTTCCCGTGTTCTACGAAGCCGCGCTCCGCAATCACAACCTCCACATCGTCCAGCACCTCGTGTTCCTGACCACGGCCGTGATCATGTGGTGGCCCGTGCTTTCACCGGTCCCGGAGCTGCCGCGGCTGCCGCACCTGTTACAGATGCTCTACCTGTTCCTGCTCGGCATTCCGATGTCCATCACGGGCGCGATGATTACGCTGTCCGACCATGTGCTGTATCCGTTTTATGCGGCTGCTCCCCGGGTGGGTGGACTCTCGCCGCTCGACGATCAGCAAATCGGCGGGCTGTTGATGTGGGTGCTCGGCGGGCTGATGCTGTGGATCGTGATGACCGTTATCTGGTTCCGATACTCCGTGTGGGATGAGAGATCGGATGCTGAACGAGGAGTTCCGGTGGAGGCGTATGGAAATGCGGAAGTCGGAATGCGGAATGCGGAGTTGCAGGGCGGGCGTCGAAACTAGCCGATCAATTCCGCATTCCGCATTTCACATTCCGCATTATTCCCCGTCTTCCGTCTCTCCCAACGGGTGTCGCCGCAGCTCCTCACCAATCCTCGGGTGCTCTCTCCAGAGATAGTATCCCATGCCGAGGGCGGCGAGCCCATTGCCGATCGCGACGTTCCACCACACGAGGTTGGCGAGGAGCGGCTTCGCGAGCAGGGCAATGAGGATATAGAAGCCGACCTCGAAAAAGCAGAATCCCACGACGACGAGGAACAGCGTCGACGGCGCATACTCGACCTCGGCGGCCAGCGCCGCGGCGATGCACCCCACCACGACGAATGCGCTCACGTGGATCATGGTGTAGCCGAAGATTCGCGCGGGCTCGATGACGACCATCGAGGGATCGTGCGCCCCCCAAAACACCGCGCTGCCCAGCATCGCCGGGGTGAAGAGCGGCTGGCCGTTGATCGTATCGACGATGAGGAACCAGGCGGCGACGACGGCGGCGCCGATGCAGCCGGCGATGAAGCCTTCGCGCAGGATGCGATTGAGATCCATCTGCCGCTCAATATATCGTGAGGCCGAGTGCATGCTAGATTAGGGCCCGATGACGCGCCGCCCGTTGTTTTACGGACTGAGTCTGCTGATCGGCGTGGTGTTGTTTGGATTCGCCGGCCTGAACCATCCGCTGCTCTCGGGCGATGGCGCCGCCCAGCTCACGATCGTCGCGCGCACTCACGCCTGGCACGTGATTCACTGGTCACTGCTGTTCGGCCTGGCATTCATGTACGTCGGGCTGATCGGTGTCGCGCTGCGACACGGCGAAACTTCAGGCTCCGCGCCGGCTCGAGCGGGCATTCTCCTCGGCAGCTTCACGTTCGCGGTCTGGTCGCTGAACATCCTGTTCATGGTCGGCGCGGGGGCACAGCTGGCGCGCGCGTTCACGGTCGCGGACACCGGTTTCACCGCCACCCGTGCGGTCTTCCTCTTCGACATGCTCCATCCCATGGGACTGGCGGCCGAGCGTCTCGCGACGTTCATGCTGGGCCTCGTGGCCTATATGTTCGGCTGGGCGATTCGGAACGGCGGGGTGTGGCCGCGGTGGCTGGCGTGGGCTGCGTGGGCGGTGGCACTCGTGAACGCGGCGGTCGCGCTCGCGTTCGACGAGCTGTCCAACAACCTCTTTTTTGCGCAGGGAGTGTTTGTGATCTGGCTGGCGGCGACCGCGGTCGTGATGCTCGCGGAGCGCCGCCAGCCCTGAGCAGCGTTACTTCGTTCGCACGCGCACGATGCGCTGTTGCCAGCCGTCGGGCGTGCTCGACAGGACCGTTAGCGTCGCGATATCGCCGTGTTTCAGGCCCGCCAGCGCCTGCCGCAGCTCCGCTCGCGTCCGCGTCGGCTGATCGTTCACCTTGAGAATGATGTCCGGATAGCCCTGGCTGTCGTCCGCGAGGTGCCCGTACGAGGGGCCATCGGGTGACACCTGGGATACCACGAGTCCGCCGCCCGAGCGCATCACGGCACGCAGGCTGGGATCGCGGGCGTTCTCCTGCGAGAGCGGCTGCACGGAAATGCCGAGCGCTTGCTCCATCGGAGCGGAGTCACGCCCGCTCGCGCCATCGTCTGAGTCGGAAACCTGCTCAGGCTCCGCTGACGGAGCAGCCACCAGCCGCACCGGAATGGTCTTGCGCACGCCGCCGGTGCGGACCACGGTGATCTGCACGCTTTCGCCGGGCTTCTTGAATCCGACACGCTGCTGCAGTTGCGCGACCGATTCGATCGGCTGGCCGTCGACCGAGACAATGACGTCGCCCGGCTGCAGGCCGGCGCGCTTGGCCGGCGAGTCCTCGCCCGTGTAGTCGTTGACCACGACGCCCCGGATGTCGGGCAACTTCGCATTCTCCGCGTCTTCGGGCGTGATCGGCCGAATCTGCACGCCGATGACGGCGCGCTCGACGTGGCCGGTCGCGATCAGCTGCGTCATGACGGTGCGGGCGAGGTTGATCGGGATTGCAAACCCGTACCCGGCATAGTATCCGGTCTCACTGGCGATGGCCGAATTGATGCCGATGACCTCGCCACGCACGTTCACCAGCGGCCCACCCGAATTGCCCGGATTGATGGCCGCATCCGTCTGAATGAAATCCTGAATCGCGTAGCGACTCTGATTGAGGCCCTGGAGCAGCCGGCCTTTGGCGCTGACAATTCCCGCCGTTACGGTGAAGGTGAAGGCTTCTCCCAACGGGTTGCCGATCGCCAGTACAAAGTTGCCGATCTTCGTGGAATCCGCATCGCCCAGTCGCACGGTCGGTAATCCCGTCGTCTGGATCTTGATCACGGCGACGTCGGTGCTCGGATCCGTGCCCACCGTTTTCGCGGTGAATTCCCGATTGTCATACAGGCGCACCGTCACGCGATCCGCGTCCTGAATGACGTGGTTGTTGGTGAGGATGTATCCGTCCTGAGAAACAATGAAACCTGACCCCGAGCCCTGCTCGACCTGGGGGCGGCGCGGGACCTGGAAGAAATCCTCGAAGCCCGGCGGCAACCGGCGGCTGGACACGCGCTCGCGCCGCTCGGACTTGATGTACACGACCGCCGGCTTGACATGTTCGGCCACTGAGGCGAACGCATCGCCCAAATCGACCGCCGCCTTCGCCTGCGGAATCGGCCGGCTGGCATCCTGCAGTACCGTCCGGACCGCGGCCTCCCCGCGCGTTGGAAGCTTGAAGGCGGAGGCGAATGCCAGACCCAGCGCAAATGCCATCGCCACCAGCGTGCCGAATTTCAACCAGTCCCGCGTCTTCACCGACATCAGCGCCCCCTTTGGTCAATAATCAACGATCATTGATCAATGATCGTTGATCATTTCTTTTTCGATTTATCCTCATCCACAATCTCATAATCAGCATCAACGACGTTCTCCCTGCCACCATCACCGGCCCCGCCAGGCTGACTTTCACCAGTCCCTGACGGTCCCGCGCCTGCTCCCGCTCCTGCACCCGTCTCGGCGCCGCGTGCAGCGTACAACGACGCGCCGGCCGCCGAATAGGCCTGCTGCAGCTCGTCGAGCGCCTTGCTGATCTCGTCCGCGTTGCCGCTACGGAGTGCCGCCTGTGCAGATTGAATCGCGGCGTCGAGCCGGGACTTGAGGCCGGCTTCCAGCTTATCGACCCAGTCTTTCGACTCTTTGGTCACCTGGTAGACCATGTTGTCGAGGCGGTTGCGTTGCTCGATGACATCCCGCCGCTTCTTGTCTTCGGCGGCGTGCGCCTCGGCGTCCTTCACCATCTTGTCGATGTCCTTGTCGGCGAGACCGGACGAGGCCTCGATCCGGATCTTCTGCTCCTTGCCCGTGGCCTTGTCTTTCGCCGAGACGTGCAGGATGCCGTTCGCGTCGATGTCGAACGTAACCTCGACCTGCGGCACGCCGCGCGGAGCCGGCGGAATGCCCGTCAACTGGAACTTGCCGATCGTGCGGTTGTCCTGCGCCATCTGCCGTTCACCCTGCAACACGTGAATCTCGACCGTGGTCTGATTGTCCTCCGCCGTCGAGAAGACTTCCGACTTCTTGGTCGGAATCGTCGTGTTGCGCGGGATCAGGACCGTCGTCACGCCGCCGAGCGTCTCGATGCCGAGCGACAGCGGCGTCACGTCGAGGAGCAGCACGTCCTTCACTTCGCCGGCGAGGACGCCGCCCTGGATGGCCGCGCCGATCGCCACGACTTCGTCCGGGTTCACGCCCTTGTGCGGCTCTTTTCCGAAGAAGCTCTTGACGATCTCCTGGACCTTCGGCATCCGGGTCTGGCCGCCGACCAGGATCACTTCATTGATGTCGCCCGGCTTCAGGCCGGCATCCGTCAACGCTTGCTGCATCGGCGGAATCGTGCGCTTGACCAGATCGTCCACCAACTGCTCGAGCTTGGCGCGCGTGAGCGTCAGGTTCAGGTGCTTGGGACCCGACTGGTCCGCCGTGATGAAGGGCAGATTGATCTCCGTTTGCATGACGGTCGACAGCTCCATCTTGGCCTTCTCGGCCGCTTCCTTGAGCCGCTGCAGTGCCATCGGATCCTTGGAAAGATCGATGCCCTGCTCGCGCTTGAACTCGCCTACCAACCATTCGATGACGCGGGCGTCGAAATCGTCGCCGCCCAGGTGCGTATCGCCGTTGGTGCTCTTCACCTCGAAGACGCCCTCGGCGAGCTCGAGGATGGAGATGTCGTAGGTACCACCGCCCAGGTCGTACACGGCGACCTTCTCTTCCTTCTTCTTATCGAGTCCGTAGGCCAATGCGGAGGCCGTCGGCTCGTTGATGATCCGGACCACGTCGAGGCCGGCGATCTTGCCAGCATCCTTCGTGGCCTGGCGCTGCGAGTCGTTGAAGTACGCGGGAACGGTGATCACGGCCTTTTCGACCTTGTGGCCGAGATAGTCTTCGGCGGTCTGCCGCATCTTCTGAAGGATCATGGCTGAGATCTCAGGCGGGGTGTATTGCTTGCCCCCGATCTCGACCGACGCCAAGCCGTTCTGCCCGCGGACGACCTTATAGGGAACGCGCTTGATCTCCTCGCCGACTTCCTCGATGCGCCGTCCCATGAATCGTTTGATTGAGAAGACCGTGTTCTGCGGGTTGGTCACTGCCTGCCGTTTCGCCACCTGTCCGACCAGCCGTTCACCGTCCTTGGTGAAGGCGACCACCGAGGGGGTTGTGCGCCCACCCTCGGCGTTGGGAATGACCACAGGGTCGCCACCCTCCATGACCGCTACGACGGAGTTGGTGGTACCGAGGTCAATGCCAATGATCTTCTCAGCCATACTTTCAGCTCCTGATAGGGATTGTGATGCTGGCCCGATGCTGGACGTCGCAGAGGGCAAGCATCATGCCCGGATTCGCTGCCAAACAGGCAGGCACTCCCCGGCGAGTAATCCATTACAGGACCACCGCCACGCCCCCAAATCCTAATTAGGCCATCACGGCACCACCAGCAACATCCAGAATCTGCCCGTGATCCACGACGCGTCTTGCGACGCCAGAAAAATGGCTGTGCCGGCTACGTCATCGGGCGTTCCCAAGCGCCGCAGTGGGTGCATGTCGATCAAGGCGCATCTGAATCCCTGCCTTCGCCGCCGCATAGGGAACGGGGGATTGCGGGTGCGGTCGCCGAGCCGCGGCAGATGAGATCGTGATGATATCCCCGGATTTCCGCTGTTTCATTCCCGGCAGAAAGGTCTTAATCGTGAGAAACGTGGCAGTGAGATTGCCGTCGATGCTTGCCCGCCAACTGTCCGGGCTGATCTCTTCAACCGGAGCAGGTCATCTTTTTCGCGTCGTCGCAATAGCGAATAGACTCAGCGGATCTCGATGACGGCGCTAATGGTGTCGCCGTCATCGATCCGCTCCAGCTTGCGTACGGCGGCTTTTATCGCAAAGAGGTACGTACGCGACTGCTTAGCGGGAAACAGCGACGTCTCCCAGGTGGTGCGTCCAATGCGGACGGTCACAGGAATCGACCCGAAGCCGCGCCGCTCGTCGGCGAATCGCACGCGAATCTCGGTGCTTTGTTTGGGCGAGACGTTCGCGAAATGCCATCCGCCCTTGCCGGGATAGCGCCAGACTTTCGCACGGATGCGGTATGTCACCGGAGCCGCCATGGCCAACAATCTGGCCGTGGCGCTCCGGTTCGGCCATCGGTGAACTAGCCGCGCGTGGTAGCCGCGGCCTCCGTCAGGGTAATCTCCGGGAACACGTCGTGCGTCCATCCGTACTTCAAGCCGGGGGATTTTTTCGCCAATCCGACCGCTTGATCGAGGTTTTCGGCCTCAAAGATGATCACGCCTCCGAGCTCGCCTTCGTATTCGGCGACTCCTCGTGCAGTCACGCTCTTGCCCCCGCGAATCGGCATTGCGACCTCGGGCTTGAGCAACCCCATCCATGCCTTCAGGTCTTGGAGGTTCTGGTCTCGCTCATGGTCCGGAATCTCGCTGCCCCCCGTATGGCGTGACACCAAAATGAATTTCATCGTGGCTCCTACTTTGCGACTGCCCGATGGCGCTGTTCTGCTCCATCGTTCGGCAGAACCGTGGTTCCCGCCTCGAGCAGTGATTTCAGGTTCGAGATGATCATCGGCCAGCCTTCGGACACGGCCGCGGCGAACTTCGAGGGATCGCGCTCGATGGTATGCGTGATGGACAGCTTGACGCCTGCGCCCTTGGGCTCGAGCAGCATCGTGCACAGCGACGGTCCCTCCGCCTTGAGCTCCGGATACTTCTGATGCTGCCAGCGGATCACGAGACGCCGCGGGGGATCGGATTCCACGATCTCGCCATCATCGACGATCTCCCCTTTGTCGGAGATCATTTTCCACGCTGATCCCGCCGTCCACTCGCTCTCGCAGTGCATGCCGAGCCAGTATTGCTTCATGAACTCGGCATCGGTCAGCGCCGACCACAGCTCGTCGGGCGTGGTGCGGATATAGCTCACGTACACGAAGGTCGATCTAGCCATTGGCTCTCTCCAGTTTGCGTTTCAGGTCGGCGAGTGCTTTGAGGCGGGGCTTCTCGAACTTGGCAATCCAACGCTCGTAGATCTCCTGCAACGGCACGGGGTTCAGGAAGTGGAGTTTCTCCCGGCCTCGGCGCACGGTCGCAACGAGGCTCGCCGCCTCGAGCACGTCGAGGTGCTGTGTCACGGCTTGCCGCGTCATATCCAGGTACTCGCAGAGCTCGCTCAGGGTGCGGCCATCGTGCGCATGCAGGACGTCCAGCAGCTTGCGCCGGCTACCATCGGCCAGCGCCTTGAACAGGAGATCGGTGTCGCGGACCAGCTCAGTCATCCCGCCTCATGCAAGTATTCACTTGCCTAATGATAGGCAAGCGAACGCCTGCATGTCAAGTGGGGGTTACTTTCTCCGCGGGGAGGCCACCATGAGCCAACGGCAGCCGGTCAGTTTCCTCGTCTTCTCCGCCTCGCTGCGGGCGGGGTCGCTCAACACGAAGCTGGCGCAGCTCGCGGCAGCCGCGATCGCGCGACACGGGGGGAAGGCCGATCTTGGTGCGATGAGCGCGTTCGACAGTCCGTCCTACAACCAGGATGCGCAGGCCGTTGGCTTTCCAGCCGGCGCCACGGAGCTCCGCCGGCGCCTCGAAGCCACTGACGGATTCGTTATCGCTTCACCGGAATACAACGGGTCGATACCTGGCGCGCTCAAAAACGTGATCGATTGGGTGTCCCGCTTTCGGCCGCAGCCCTTCAATACCAAACACGCGCTGTTGCTCTCGGCGTCGCCCTCGATGGCGGGCGGGAATCGTGGCTTGTGGGCGTTACGCGTGCCGCTCGAGCATTTGGGTGCGCGCGTCTACCCCGACATGTTTTCGCTCGCCCAGGCGCATCAGGCGTTCGATGCGGAGGGAAAAATCGCGAACCAACAGCTCGCCGAGCGGTTCGATCAGACGATCGTCGGATTCATGGACCT
>DASZNX010000531.1:0-4646 GCA_035551075.1 Gemmatimonadales bacterium
AACGAGGGGTCGATCCACCAGGCGATGAAGCGTGGCCCGAGCACGATGAGAAAGAGGCCGACCACCAGCGTGACGGAGAACGCGATCTTGGACCACTTGAGGAAGACGTCGCGCAGCTCGGCATGATGCCCTTGTGTCTTGAGTCTCGTCGCGGCCGGCATCACCACCGCTGCGATCGCGACGATGAACTCCATGAAATAGACGACGAAGCTGTTGGCGACCGTGAAGTACGGAATCGAGCTCACTTTTTGAAACGCGCCGATGACGATGGAGTCTGTTTCGAACGACAGCCGAATGCCCGCCGTGAGCACGAGGACATACAGGCTGAACGCGAAGATGGACCGTGTCATCCGCCAGTTGACGTGGGATAGCTGGAGTCGCGTGGCCGGATAGCGTTTCCGGATCAGCACCCAGCACAGCCCGAAGTCAAAGACGAGACATGCGAGCTGAACCAGCGCCAGCATGGTGAGCGAGGCCTGAAGCGCGAGCAAGCCGAACGTGAGCACGACCCGGAGCACCACGCCCCACAGGCGCACCACGTTGCGGGGTACGAAATCGTCGTGCGCCGCGAGGATTCCGTTCGGCAGCAGTCCGATGAAGCCGAGCGACACGAACAGGACGACGACGGCAAAGGCGACGCGCGCGTCGGCCGCGTAAGGCGTCGGGATGTTGTAAGCGTTGAATAAGAAGTACAACCCGGCACCCACGACCAGCGCGATCGCGCCCAAACCCAGATAGAGCGCCGTACAGCTGCCGATCGCCTGGTTCAGCTTCTCCTGATCACCCGTCGCCACGTGCTCGGCGAAGTAGCGCACGGACGCCATCGGCACGCCCAAGGCCAGGAGGGCGAGATAGCCCGTGATGGCGTTGATCAGATTCCAGGTGCCGTACCCGTCGTCGCCGAGCTTGTGAATCGTGAAAGGCGTAATGAAGTAGATCGCGACCATCGTCGCGAGCGATACTACCCAATTGCTGCCGATGTTTTTGAACACGCCGTCAACCGGGGCACGTGCTGTGCCAGAGTGTGCTTCGCGGGGAGTGCCGCCGCCGTCACTTCGCTGTTGCACGACCGCCACACGTCTCGCGCGATCCGGCCTCGCGCTCAACGGCAGCCAATGGCGTTAGTCTTGCTTTCAAGTCCGGATCATGTGTGGCATTGCGGGAATCGTTTATAACGACCGGGACCATCCAACGGCCGTCGCGGAATCGGTCGTGCGCCGGATGTGTACCGCACTCAAACATCGCGGCCCGGACGACGAGGGGCTGTTCGTGGGCCGCGGTGTGGGCCTCGGCATGCGACGCCTCAGCATCATCGATCTCGACGGCGGTCGCCAGCCCATCTTCAACGAAGACCGGTCCAAGACCATCGTCTTCAACGGCGAGATCTATAACTACCGAGACCTGCGTGCCGGGCTCCTAAGGCGCGGCCATACCTTCGGCTCGGCGGGCGACACTGAAACGATCCTCCACCTCTACGAGGAGCGCGGCAGCGACTGTCCTACGGGCCTCCGCGGGATGTTTGCATTCGCGATTTGGGACGCGTCTGCCGAGACGCTGCTGCTAGCGCGGGATCGCTTCGGGATCAAGCCGTTGTACGTGCTCACCGCTCCGTGGGGGATCGCGTTCGCCTCAGAGCTCAAGGCGCACCATGCCGCCGAGCTGACGACGCGCGCGCTCGACTGGGAGGCGCTGGATGCGTTCTTCCAGGTGGGGTACATCCCTGCCCCGGCGTCGCCGTTCACGGACATCCGCAAGCTCGAGCCCGGTCACACCCTGGAATGGCGCCGCACCGGCGGCATGGCAGGGACCACGGTGTCACGGCGCTATTGGGACTTCCCGCTGCACGAGCGCGCCGCTCCGGCGGATGCTGAGGCGCGAGTCCGCGAGTGGCTGGACCAATCGGTCGCGGCGCACCTCGTGAGCGACGTCCCCGTGGCGGCATTCCTGAGCGGTGGGCTTGACTCCTCCGGAGTTGTGGCCAGCATGGCAGCTGCGGCTGCATCCCCTCCGCATGCCTTCACGGCGCGGTACACCGGATCGGGCGCGGACGCGGCCGATGAAACCGATCTCGCGCAGGCGCTCGCGGCGCGCCACCACGCCGAGCTCACGGTGATCGATATCCAGCCCGACGTGCAGCGCATTTTCGAGCCGATCGTGCACGCGCTCGATGAGCCGCACGCCGACGACTCGGCGATCCCCAGCTGGCTGTTGTCGCAGGCCGTCGGTAGCCGTTACAAGGTGGCGCTCACCGGCACGGGCGGCGACGAGTTGTTCGCGGGATATCGGCGCCACATCGGACTCCTGGCGACGGAGCACTATGCCAGGCTGCCCAAGCCGTTCCGGCGCGTGGTCGGCGCGGCGAGTCGCTGGATTCCGGAGCCGCGCGACGGTGGTCTCGGCGTCGACCGGTTGAAGCGTTTCCTGCACACCGGCAATGGCTCGGTTCCTGATCGATTTCTGGGAATGATGAGCCGGCTGTCTACAGCCGAGCGGCTGTCGCTCTATACGCCGGACGTTCGTTCGCACATCTCCGGAACCGCGGCCAGCGCCCGATTCCGGGACGTATTCGGGTCTCAAGGCAAGGTCTCAGGGCTCGCCGCCGGGTTATATCTCGACTATTCCACGTTCCTGCCGGATGACATCCTCGCGCTCAGCGATCGCCTCTCGATGGCACACTCGCTCGAGATCCGCGTGCCGTTTGTGGACCATGAGCTGGTCGAGAATGTCTTCCCACTGCCGCAGCGCACGAAGATCGGACCCTTGTGGGAGAAAAAGCGGTTGCTGCGGCGCGCGCTCACTCCCCGATTGCCGAAGCAACATTTGAGCGCGCCGAAGCGCGGATTCGTGGGACCGACCGCCGCCTGGCTGCGGACCGAGCTGCGCCCGGTGTTGATCGACGAGCTCTCAGCCGACCGGCAGCGCCGGCTCGGGCTGTTCGATCCAGCGGCTGTTCAGCGGGTGCTACAGGAGCATCTCACGGGACGGCAGAACCAGGAACGGATTCTGTGGGCATTGCTCTGCTTTTCGACGTGGCATCGCCTGTATCTGGAGTGAGGTTGCGGAACCACTGCAACGTCTCAACGGCAAACGGCAGCGGATCGCGCCAACGCCACACTTCACTGCGATGACGACGGAAGAACGTCCCGAGAAAATCACGCGCGGCACGCCAGCGTGATTCATCCCGGAAGCGCAGATAGAAGTGATCCACGTCGCCCCAGAACCAGCGGCTCCGAACCCCGACACGATAGTCACGGCACTCCGGTACTCTCTCGCCAGCCGCGCAGCGGGCCAGCAGCGCGGGGAAATCGATCCCCGCATCGATGGCCAGCTGGAGTGAGCCCCAGAATCGTCCGTTGACTTCCATCACCACGTACTCCCCGGTCTCCAGATCGCGCCGGCACTCGATCATCGCGACGCCCTGCCAGTCGAGTGCGTCGAGCAGTTTTAGTCCGGGACCGACCAGCTGCTCGTTCAGAGCGATACTTTCGCGATAGACGCTGACCCCACCGGCAAGCGGTTTTTCGCGCAAGCGGCGGTGCGCAAACAACGCGATGGTGCGGTCGTCCCAGCGTAGCGCGAAGAGACCCTCTCCGACACCTGTGATCCAGCGCTGCACGAGCACCGGATATGCTTCCGCAGGCAGTGTGTCCAGCACCCGGCGGCATTCCGCCGCGTTGGCTACCCGCGTCACCAGCAGCTTCCGCCGGCCCTTGCCCGCCGCAACCACGGATCGGTGTGGCTTCACGACCCCGGGGAACAGGCTGTCCCAGATGGGGAGATTGCGCTGTTTGCGCGAGGCAATGACCTGCGTCTGGGGCACCGCGAAGCCGCACTGCTGAGCCGTGCGAAACACTCCGGCCTTGTCGGACGCCGCCCGGTAGGTCGCCAGATCGGCAAACGGCAGCTTGATGCGCGCCGGCAACCGCGCCCGCTGCTCGAGTATCGCCTCCAGCGATGCGTCGGTGATCGGCAACAGCAGAGTCGTGCCGTCCTGCTCCGCGACCCGGCGCACCTGCGCGGCGTACCCAACCGGGTCTGTGAGCGGATCGACCGGAATCGCTCGCGCGCGGACGCCGCGCGACACGCCGGCCAGGGAGAGGGATGTCGGGGCGGTCACACACACGGAGTGGCCGGCGTGTACGAGCGACCGGGCAGCCGCGAGCGCAGCGCGCTCGTTACCGTCTGTGATGAGGACACGCATGGAGTTGCTTAGGCGGAGTGCAACATTGAGGCCGAGGCCGAGAGGCCAAAGGCGGCCGAGCGAGCCGAGGGGTGTCGCGTTAGTGCAACAGTGACTTCGGCGCTACGCGCGTGAATTGGCTGCCACGTATGGCGCTGGTCTTGCAATAGCGGCCGGCATGGTAAGTCCTGCCCGTTGGCACCGCGCCCAGCAATACGAGCGCAGCTATTGGGCCTCGCTGGCGAGCCGAATCGCCGCGGGATCCGAATCGCAGCTCGACTGGTACCGCTGGCGCGCCGATCAGTTGGTGACCCGGCTCCGCACCATCGGTTTGGCGCGTCTAACGGACGGCACGGCGCGCGTCGTCGAGGTGGGAAGCGGTCCCATCGGCGTCGTGGGATTCTTCCCGGCGGCCGAGCGCGTCGCAATCGATCCGCTGGACCCCTACTACGCGGCGCAGTCGACC
>DASZNX010000532.1:0-2522 GCA_035551075.1 Gemmatimonadales bacterium
CCCCAGAAGCTTGCGCAGCATGCCTCGGCCTCCGACGGGTGGGGGGGTGTGGGGGCGTCTGTTTTCGGAGCGGCTAGCGTATCACGGGAACTGCGAGATCGCAAGAAGGCTACTTTTCTGGATGCAGAACGCCGATATCGCGCGCTTGCTCGGAGAGGTCGCCGATCTCCTCGAGATCTCCGCCGGTAATCCATTCAAGGTGCGCGCGTATCGCAATGCCGCGCGGACGGTGGCAGATCATCCCGATCCGGTCGAGGAGCTGGTCAAGAGCGGTGACTTCGACCTCACGGACCTGCCGGGCATCGGCAGCGGAATCGCAAAGGAAATCACCGCGCTCATCGAAACGGGCACGCTGCCGACGCGGCAGGAGCTCGTTGCCCAGATTCCGCCCGGCCTGCTCGACCTGCTCCACATCCCCGGCCTTGGCCCGAAACGCGTGAAGCTGTTTCACGATCAGCTGAAGGTGAACAGCGTCGCCGACCTCAAGCAAGCATTGGAGCAAGGCAAGATCGCGAAGCTGGGCGGCTTTGGTCCGAAGCTGCTCGAGAAGATCCGCGAGGGTGTCGGCGCGGCGGGCGCGGCCGAAGCCGCAGGACCGAAACGGATCGTCCTGCACGAGGCCGAGCAGTACGCACGGGCCATCGTCGAGTATCTCAAGGCTGGTGGGGGAATCGATGCGATCGACGTGGCGGGCAGCTTCCGCCGCCGCAAAGAGACGATCGGCGATCTCGACATCGTGGTCAGCTGCAAAAACGCGCCGGCCGTCATCCAGCGATTCGGAAAATTCGGAGACGTGAAAGAGGTGACAGCGCAGGGGGACACGCGGTCGACGGTGCGCCTGTCAGGCGGCCTCCAGGTCGATTTGCGCGTCGTGGAGCCAAGCTGCTTCGGTGCCGCGATGCAGTACTTCACCGGGTCCCAGGCTCACAACATCGAGCTCCGCAAGATCGCCCAAAACAAAAAGCTCAAGTTGAATGAGTACGGCGTATTCCGCGGAACGAAATGCATCTCCGGCCGGACCGAGCAGGACGTCTATGCGGCATTGGGACTCGACTGGATTCCGCCCGAGATGCGAGAAAACCGCGGCGAGATCGCGCTGGCACAGGAACACGAGCTCCCCCGGCTCGTGACGCTCGAGGACGTGCGCGGCGATCTGCAGATGCACACCGATGCGAGTGACGGCAAGGCGACGCTCGCCGAGATGATCGAAGCCGCGCGCGCCCTGCGCTACGAGTACATCGCCATCACCGATCACTCACCCCGCACGTCCATGGCCGGCCAGAGCCCGGCCGAGATCAGAGCACAATGGAAGGAGATCGACCGGCTCAACAAAGGCATGCGCGGCTTCCGCGTCCTGAAGAGCGTCGAGATGGACATACTCGAGAACGGCAAGCTCGACCTGCCGGACGACGTGCTCGCCGAAGCCGACTACGTGGTCGCGACGATTCACTACGGGCTGAAACAAACGGAGCGCCAGCTCACCGACCGGCTGCTTGCGGCGATCGCGAATCGCTGGGTGGATACGATCGGCCATCCGACGGGGCGTATCCTGCCGAACCGCCCGTCCTATCCGCTCGACTTCGACGTGGTAGCGAAGGCCGCGGCGGATGCGAAGTGTCTGCTCGAGATCAATGGAAGCGAGCGGCTCGATCTGCCCGACATCCTGGCAGCCGCTGCAAAATCACACGGCGTCCGCTTCGTGCTCTCGACCGATGCGCACCATACGCGGGAGCTCGGCTTCATGCGGTTTGCCGTGGGAAACGCGCGGCGCGCGTGGCTGACCGCCGCCGACATTCTCAACACGCGTCCACTGCCGGACTTCCTGAAGGGATTACGGCGCGCCAGAAACCGATAGCAGCTCGATCTGGGCGACCGGCTCGAAGCTGTACCGGTGATGCCGCGTCGGGCCGAGCCGGTGAATCGCGTCGAGGTGCTCGGGCGTCGCATATCCCTTGTTCGTTTCCCAACAGTAGCCCGGATGCCGGACGGCCAGCCGGTCCATGAGATAATCGCGCAGCACCTTGGCAATGACGGACGCGGCCGCGATCGAATGGCAGCGCGCGTCGCCGTCCACGATCGCCTCGTGCTCGCAGCCCAACTCCGGACAGGGCAAGCCGTCGATCAAGATGTACGACGGCGTGAACCCGAGGCGGTGCAACGCGCGCTCCATCGCGAGAATGGAGGCCCGGCGGATGTTCAAGCGGTCGATTTCGCGCACGCTCGCAGCGCCGACGGCGAGCGCGAACGCCCGCTCGCGGATCTTTACGGCAAACTTCGCGCGTTGGATCGCGGTGAGGACCTTGGAGTCGTCGAGACCGCGAATCGGCTTCGCGGGATCGAGCACGACGGCAGCGGCGACAACGGCGCCGAAAAGAGAGCCGCGCCCGACTTCGTCGATGCCGGCCACGCGCGAAAAGCCGCGCGCGCGCAGATCGCGCTCATGCTCCGGCTGGCAGTGGAATTCGAGCTTGGTTTTGACGGACGCGGGCATGGGCCGGCCGTGGGTTGATTCAGGCGCGCTC
>DASZNX010000533.1:0-5833 GCA_035551075.1 Gemmatimonadales bacterium
GTAGGAAGCCGAGAAGACGTGCTTCCCGTCGGGCTGGGCGACGAAATAGAGATAGTTGATCGGGGCAGGGTATAGCGCCGCGATCAGGCTCGAGTCGCTGGGCTGATTGATCGGGCCGGGCGGCAGGCCCGGATGCAGATATGTGTTGTACGGCGATTTGATCAGCAGCTCCCGTTCCCACACGCGCCGCAATCGCCGGCCGTACGCGTAGACCACAGTCGGGTCCGCCTGCAGTGCCATTCCGCGCTTGAGCCGGTTGTGATAGACCGCCGAGACGTACGGCCGATCGGGGCCGTAGCGCACCTCTGCTTCGATGATCGAGGCCAGCGTGACGATCTCCTGCCGCGTCATGTGCAGCTCGAGCAGTCGAGCGTCCCATTCCGGCTGCCAGCGCGCGATGAACTCGTGCGTCATGACGCGAACGAGATCGCGCGCGGGCATGTGCATGGGGACGACGTAGGTCGTGGGATACATGTAACCTTCGACCCCGGCGGGAGTGTCCGGCAGGCCGAGCTCTCGCTCCACTGCCGTATCGCGCATCGCGGCCTTGAACGCGGCCGGCGATATCCCGAGCCACGACTGCGCGCGCTCCGCGACCTCGAACCCCATCATTCCCTCGAGCACGGTGAAGCGCACCTCCATGCCACGTCCTTTTTTCAGCGTGGTGACGATGCTGCTCCAGCTCTCGTCAGGGTCGAACAGGTAAACGCCGCTTTTCAGGTTCGAGGGCAATCCACGGACGCGCGCGTAGAGACTGAACCAGTCGCGATTTTTGATGATGCCGTGGGCCTCGAGCGAATCGAGCGCCTGATAGTAGTTCGCGCCGCGCGGAATCGTGACAATGATCTTGTCGGCGACGGATTGGTACGCTGCCGGCTCCGGTTTGCGGCAGGAGAGCGCGATGCAAATCAACGCAAGTGCGTGGTACGTGGTGCGTGGTACGTGGGACTTCACGGCAGCCCACGCACCACGCACTACGCACCACGCACGATTGCTCAGAGAGCACTCCCGCGTTTTGAATCGAGATAGTGCTGTAGTAGCAATGCAGCGGCCATCGCGTCGAGCTCGGCCTTTCGCCCGCGCGTCGACCCGCCCATCTCACGGACCGCGGCGAGCACGCGCGCAGTCGTCATCCGTTCGTCCCACATCGTGACCTCCACGTCACCCGCGCGTCGCTTGATATCATCCGCGAGCGCCCGGGCGGCGTGAGCGGCATCACCTTCGGCGCCCGATTCATCCAGCGGGAGCCCGACGATGATACCCGTGACATGGTGACGGTTGACCAACTCGAGCAGCTGCGCCATCGGGAAACGCTTCCCGGCGCGGCGCGTGAGGGTGGTCAGTGGCTGAGCAAGGGTCTGCGTCTCATCAGAAAGGGCGAGCCCGATCCGGCGCTCGCCCCAATCGATTGCCAAAAGTCGGCCGGACGGTCTGACGGCGCTCACCCCTGCGACATCGTCTGGTAGAACTCGTTGTTGGTTTTCGTCCGCTTCAACCGCTCGAGCAGAAACTCGATGGCCTCGACCGGCGGCATGTCGGACAGGAAGTTGCGCAGCAGATAGACCTTGTTGAGCTCTTCTTTCGACAAGAGCAGCTCTTCCTTACGCGTGCTCGTGCGCTGCACGTCGATCGAGGGGAATGTGCGGCGCTCGGCGATGCGGCGATCGAGAATCACTTCCGAGTTACCGGTCCCCTTGAACTCCTCGAAGATGACCTCGTCCATGCGCGAACCGGTGTCGATCAGCGCCGTCGCCAGAATGGTGAGCGAGCCGCCGCCCTCGATGTTGCGCGCGGCGCCGAAGAAGCGCTTGGGCTTCTGCAGTGCGTTGGCGTCGACACCGCCCGACAGGATCTTGCCCGAATGCGGGACGACGACGTTGTGCGCGCGGCCGAGGCGCGTGATCGAGTCGAGGAGAATGACGACGTCCTTGCCATGCTCCACCAGGCGCTTCGCTTTTTCGATCACCATGTCGGCGACCTGCACGTGCCGGTCCGCGGGCTCGTCGAACGTTGAGGACACGACTTCGACATTGGGTCCTTTCACGTTCTCTTCCATATCGGTCACCTCTTCGGGCCGCTCGTCGATCAGCAGCACGATGAGGTAGATCTCGGGATGATTCTCGATGATGGAATTGGCGAGCTTCTGCATCAGGATGGTCTTACCGGCCTTGGGAGGCGATACGATGAGACCGCGCTGCCCTTTGCCGATCGGCGACAGGATATCCATCACCCGCATCGACAAGTCGCCGTCCTTGCGCTCGAGTCGGATTTTCTGTTCCGGGTAGCGCGGCCGCAGGTTGTCGAATGCGACGCGGTGCTTGGCCTTCTCCGGCTCTTCGCCGTTGACGACTTCGACCTTCAGCAGCGCGAGATAGCGCTCGCCTTCCTTGGGCGGCCGGACCTGTCCCGTAATCGTGTCGCCGGTCCGTAGATCGAATCGCTTGATCTGACTCGGCGAGACGTAGATGTCGTCGGGGCCGTACAGGTAGTTCCAGTCGGCGCTGCGGAGGAACCCGTAGCCTTCCGGCAGGATCTCGAGCACGCCCTCGCCACGCAAAACCGTGTCGGAATCCAGCAGCGATTGCTCGATGCGGAAGATGAGGTCCTGCTTGCGGAGCCCGGAGTAGTTGGTGATGTTCAGGCTCTCGGCCATCGCGTGCAGTTCCGCGACGGATTTTCTCTTCAGTTCGGCGATATCCACTTGTGCTTCAGCTCCGTTTAGCGCTACGGCGGGGAAAACCCCGGGATGGGGGAGTGGTCCTTAGTTGATAATGGAAACTTGGGATTTTGGCGGTGTGCGACGGAGTCATAGTAGGACGACAGTGAGCGCCCGTCAAGTGTGTCCATGAGTCTGCTCCCATACCTGCGGGCATGGCGGACTACGCCCCTCCATGACCGGGAAGTGATTGATGGGCTTGTAGATCGGGTGCACGAGGGGCCGTCGCAGGAGCTCGCTGCGGCGCTCGCACGGTGGCCCGGCACGTACTACTGGTCCGACGAGCCCGACGGCCGCCACATCGTGCTCACGCGGCCGAACCAGAAAGCGCGCGAAGCGTGGGGCATCCACGCCGTGCTGTTTCTGGCAGCGCTCGTCATGATGACGATTTCGGGCGGTGCGCTGTCGTCCTCGCTCCCGCAAGACATGAGCGCCTGGACGCCCGAGATCTTTGTCCACGGTCTCTCCCGAGGTCTGTCATTCTCGCTTCCACTAATCGCCATCCTCCTCTGCCACGAGCTTGGGCACTATCTCACGGCCCGCCGTTATCAGCTCAATGTGTCGCCCCCATTTTTCATTCCTGGCCTTGTGCCGCCCTACGGGATCGGGACCTTTGGGGCATTCATTCGTTTGCGAACCATCGTCAATGACCGGCGCCAGCTACTCGACGTGGGAGCTGCGGGACCGATCGCAGGGTTCATCGTCGCCGTTCCGGTTCTCTGGCTGGGTTTCCTGTACAGCCATGTGGTCGCGGAGCCACCCGAGGGTGTGAGGGGAATGTTCGTATCCTTTGGCAACGAGATCTGGCCGCTCGGAGACTCGATCATCACGTTCCTCATACGACACGCCAGCGGACGCGGCGCTGCGGCGCTCGCGCTCAGTCCTATGGCACTCGCCGGCTGGTTCGGGATTTTCGTGACGATGCTGAACCTGCTGCCGATGGCCCAACTCGATGGCGGCCACATCCTGTACGCCGCCTTCCCGTCCTGGCATCGCCGAGTGGCCCGGCTTTTTTGGCTCGCAACGCTGGCGCTTTCCTGGATTTCGCTCACGTGGCTGTTCTGGGGCGTGCTCGTGCTCATACTCTCACGCGGACGACTCGATCACCCGCCGGTACTGGATGCATATCGCCCGCTCCCACGCTCTCGACGTTGGTTGGTCTGGATAAGCCTGGTGCTGTTTATCGCCACGTTCATCCCCGCTCCATTTAGACGGTGAACGTCTTGACGCCTTCTACCAAACGGGTTGCTGGCTAACCATTGTGGAACGCGCCATTATCTCGTCATGACGACAACCTACGAGCTACGTCCTCTGTCGATCGGCGAAATCCTCGACGGCGCTCTCGTTCTGTTGCGGCGTCACTTCGGATTGCTGCTCGGCATCGCGCTGCTGTGCCAGGGCGTCCCCGCGGTACTGGACGTCTACATCGCTTTGACGGGCGGATCGACACAGAATCCGGGCTTCAGTCTGCTAGACAGGTTGCTGACAGCCGTTGGTGGTGTGCTCGTGACAGGCGCGACCGTGCGCGTCGTGTCAGAGGCCTATCTCGGCCGCTCGCCCGTTTTCGGCGAGGCCATGAGCTTTGCCGGCAGCCGGTTCGGAACGATCCTCGGCGCGAACATCATCAGCGGATTCCTGACCGTACTTGCCACAGTGGCCTTCATTATTCCCGGGATCGTCGTCGCGTGCGGCTACTCCGTCGCGGCGACGGCGGCAGCGCTCGAGTCAGGCTCGTCTACCGACGCTCTGCGTCACTCGTGGGCCCTGACGAAGGGCTTCAGGTGGAAAGCGCTGGGATTATTTGTCGTCGCGATCGGCGCGCTCGTGATCGTGTACTTCTCCGCCGGCGTGCTGGCGGGTTTGGGGGGAGCGGTGATCGGCGCGACCGACACGCTCGTGGCGCTGGTGACCGCTTTGGTATCCCTGCTGATCTATCCGGTCCTTTCTTGCGTGTTCACGGTCTTCTATTACGACCTGCGGGTCCGCAAGGAAGGGTTCGATATCGAGATGCTGAGCAACCAGCTGACTGCTGCCACCTGAAAAACACCGCTGCCTCGGCCGAGTCCTGGCGGCTTCCGACGACGGGGGCGGGGGGGCGGGGGGGGCGGGCCCGCCTATTGCGTAACCCTAAGCCATCTATAATGTTGTTCGAAACCAGCCAGGATCGGCATGTCCGCCCAACCTGCCCGATACACGCCAGCCGCCACCGATACGGCCGTTCATGATCTGCCTCCAATCCGCTTCGACGGACAACCCATAGACATCCGCCTTTCCTTGCGCCGCAGCGAAGATGGGATCTGGCGGGGCCGCATCCTGTTTGGGGCGGAAGGGACGGAGGCAGAACGTTCGAGCGCGGAGATTTTCTGCGCGAGCACGGAGCAGGATTTGTGGCAGTCGGTCCGCGACCTCCGCGATCACCACCTGCGAGACCTGTACCGCTCCTTGCTTTGATGGCTGATTCGAAGGTCACGCTGTCGCAGCTGCGGCATGATTTGTCCAACCCGCTTTCGGCCATTCTCGCCGAAATCCAGCTATTGCTCCTCGCGCCGGAGAAGTTCGACGAGGAGACGCTGACCGGCCTCAAGCAGATCGAGAACCTGGCGCGCAAGATGCGCCAGCTCCTGCATAGCGTCGAGTGAGCCGCCGGCACCGCCCTCGCTTCGCGCCATCCACAGTGTGGTGGCCCCCGCGGCCGCTCCGCAGCGCCTTCCTTATTAGTCGTGCCGCGGTTCGGCACTCGGCGGTGCGGCGTTCTGCCGTTCGCTTTTCGCGCTTCATGACGGGCGTCATAGCTCTGTCAGTCAAAGGGCGGTAGATCCTCGTCCCCGCTACGTTAGCGCGTCGGTGACGTCGAGCGCCGGCGGCGCGCTGGTCCAGATGCAGGATGCGCTGACGTTCACGCTCGGTAACTACTAGACGGTCACACCGCGGCGACCTAGTCTAGAGGCTCGGCCAATCCAGGGAGCCGTCATGCGGCGTTTGTGTCTGGCACTGATCAGTGGACTGGCGGTGAGCAGTTGCAACTCCAGCGCGGATAATGGCACGGGTGCTTCAACGGTCACGTCCGTCGTCGTCAGCGGCGATTCGACCGTCGTCATCGCGGGGACGCGCCAGTTG
>DASZNX010000534.1:0-1940 GCA_035551075.1 Gemmatimonadales bacterium
GGCACGGGACAGGCGGTGTTCAGCACGCCATTTCAGTTCGTGTCCGACATCGCCATCGATGCGAATGGCGATTTCTACCTGACGAACCCCGGAGTTGTTACCACCGATGGCGGCGTATATCGGTACAGCCAGTTCGGTGTGCCGCTCGATGCCCCGCTCGCGAGCCAATTGAACGAGGCAAGCGGCATCACATTCGGCCGCAACGCCGACGGCGCGATGAACAATCGGCTGTTCGTAAGCGAACTCGGCGGCCGGTTGGTCGAGCTGAATAACTCAGCGACTTCCACGGCCGGTGTTCCGGTGGGATTCGCAACGCAGAATCAAGTCATCGCGGACCTGCTGAGACCGGGCAGCCTCACGGACGCGCAGCGCCACGTGCTGGATGGCATCGGCAATAAGAACGGTCGTTACGACGTGGGTGATCTCCGCGCCTTCCTGCTCAACAACAACACACTGAGTGCCAGCCATGCGCACTAAACTCGCAATCTTCACGATGCTCGGCGTCGCGGCGGCGATCGCCTGCGGCCCGGAGAACCCGACGACGGTTCCACCGCCGCCGGCACCACCCCCGGCCGAGCCACCACCACCGCCGCCCCCACCGCCGCCGCAGCCGCCACCACCGCCGCCCCCGGGAGGGGGAACGGTATCAGTGTCACTGACGACGCCCAATTCGGATGACGGCGCGATTCTGTTCGAGCTCAAAGGGCCATCGATTCATGGCATCACGCCCAAGAGCTCGAGTCTCCAGATGTACATCGATTCGAGCAGCGCGCCCGTGCGTGTTGCGGTGTTGGGATCGGTCACGAGCACCACGTTTCTGACGTTCACGATCGCCGACACGACGACGCTTCCGTCCTACAGCGCGACACTCGTCGATGTGGCGAACCGCCAGAACCAGTTGCGCGCGTCGCTGGCGGGCTACCAGTTGAAGATCACCCGCTGAGGCACAGCATCCTATGACGAAGATCGTCCTTTTGGCGGGCATGTTGAGCATCGGCGCAGCTCCTTTTATTGGGGCTGCGCCGCTTATTGCTCAGACCATCCAGGAACGGGAGCCCAACGATTCGCCCGCGACCGCCGACACCGTGACTCGCGGCAGCACCGTCCAGGCGACAATCGCTCCGTACAATCAGGCGACGGGCTATCGCGACGTGGACTATTACCTGCTGACGGCCAAGGCAGGCGACACGATCTTCGTCGACATCGATGCCAATGAGTTCGGCACACATATGAACATGGGTCTCGTCCTCTACGCGGCCGACGGGACAACCATGCTCGCCTACAACAACGATTGGGACGGCGTAGATCCGCACATCGAGTATGTCGCGACGGCCACCGGCCCATACTACGTCGCGGCGGGCACGAGTCTCGAGACGACGCCGTGGGGCAACCCGGCGCCCTATACGATCCATTTTTATCAGGTCAAGTGCCCCACTGACCTCGATCCCGAGCCGAACGACACAGCGGCCACTGCCACCGGCGCAACGTTGGGGCAGACGATTCACGGCAGGAGCTGTCCCGCCGGGGACGTCGATTTCTATAAATTCCAGCTCGATCCCGGCACGGTCGAATTCAATTTCGCGATGGACCCCCACGAGCGTCCCACGTTCGGCAGTGCCGGCGAAATCATAGGCTGGATCACGCTATACGGCCCGGACGGCAGGACCCAGCTCGCGACGACGGGTGGGCACGGCGACGCTGACCACTCACCATCCCGCATCGAGTACACCGTGCGCACGCGCGGCACGTATTACCTGAGCGCCCATATGTGGCCGGGCGGCATTCGCTACACCTATAGCATCTCCAGTCGGCTGATGAGCGGACCGGTGGCCGGTGATCCCATCACCGTCCGCGCAGAAATCGGTAACGGCTATTGGCATGACGATGGGGCTGTCGTCGACCGTAACGGTGACATCCTCGTCAGTGATGGAGGGCAGGGC
>DASZNX010000535.1:0-1665 GCA_035551075.1 Gemmatimonadales bacterium
TTCTCCCCGACTTTTTCCTCGGCAACTATCTCCGGAAGGTCACGGGTCGCCCGCTCGACGTCTGGATGGGGGAGTGCCACGTGCATGCGGGTCTCACCCGCGAAACGTTGGAGCAGCGCCGCAGGGAGTACCCCGATGCCGAGTTTCTCGTGCATCCGGAGTGCGGATGTGTGACAAGCGCGATGTACTACGCGGAAACTGAAGGGGACGTCGCCGCGGGACGCACGCAGATTGTCTCGACTGAGCAGATGATGCGACGGGCACGAGTCTCGCCGGCGCGCCGCTTCGTGGTCGCCACCGAGACCGGCGTCCTTCACCGCCTGCGGCGCGAGAATCCAGAGAAGCAATTCGTCGCCGCCCGCGAAGCGGCTGAATGCCGCTACATGAAGCAGATCACGCTCGAGAAGCTGCGGGACTCGCTGCGCGATGAAAAGTACGAAGTGACCGTACCTCCAGCGGTCGCGCGCCGGGCACGGCGTGCGATCGACCGGATGCTGGCGATTGGCTGAGCACACATCGTTCGGTTTGCAGGAAGTCCGGCGCGCGCTGGCCGAGGATCGCGCGCGCGACGACGTGACGACGCGGCTGCTCGGCGCGGCCGCCGACGGGCCGACCGAAGCGCGCTTCGTTGCGGAGAGTCGTTTTGTTGCCGCAGGATTGCCGCTCCTCGCGACGGTGTTTCGCGAGCTCGATTCGGGCGCGGTGGTCACGTCGCATGTGACTGAGGGTTCGGCAGTGGACGCGGGCAGGACCCTCGCGACGGTGCGTGCCACCGCGCGAGCCCTGTTGGGGGGCGAGCGCGTCGCGCTGAATTTCCTACAACACTTGTCGGGCGTCGCGACACTCACGCGCAAAGCCGCGGATGCGGTGCGCCACACACCCGCGAAGATCACACACACGCGCAAAACGACACCCGGACTCCGCGCCCTCGAGCTCTACGCCGTGACGATCGGCGGGGGCGTGGAGAATCGCGCGTCGCTCGCCGCGGCGATTCTGTGGAAGGACAACCACTGGGCGCTGCTTGGCCGGAACGGCCACTCACTCCGGGACCTCCTGCATGCCGCGCCCGAGGGCGTGCCCGTGATCGTCGAGGTGGAATCGGACGAGCAACTGGAGACGGCGCTCGCCGCCGGCGTTCGGCACGTCCTGGTCGACAACCAGCGACCCGAGCAGGTCGCCGCGTGGGCGCAACGCGCCGGACCCGCCGTGACAATCCAAGCCTCGGGAGGCATCACGCCGGAGATGGCGCGCGACTATGCGGAGGCTGGGGCCACCCTGATCGCGATCGGCGCCCTCACCCACTCGGCGCCCGCTGCCGCGATCCGCTGCGATATCCTGCCAGGAGGTGCTTGACAGAACGAACGTTCGTGCTATTATTGCCGCGTGAGCAAGGGCGAACGCACCCACACGACCATCCTCGACCGCGCCACTGGTCTCGCGAGTCAACTCGGTCTCACCGGGCTGACAATCGGCGCTCTCGCCGAAGATCTCAAGCTCTCCAAGAGCGGTCTGTTCGCCCATTTCCAATCGAAAGAAGCGCTCCAAATCGAAGTCCTGGACCATGCGGCGCGGCACTTCACCGAGACTGTCGTCCGCCCTGCCCTGCACGAGCCGCGGGGGCCCGCTCGGATGCAGGCCCTGTTCGACCGCTGGATCGGGTGGGAG
>DASZNX010000536.1:0-5770 GCA_035551075.1 Gemmatimonadales bacterium
GGTGAGGTGCGTGTCGAGGCGGTGCTGGCGCGCAACGTGGCGGATCGCGCGCCGCAGGACACCGGGACCGCGTTCCCCGACAGCGTCGGATCCGTCGTGCTGTGGATGCGCGTGACCGGCGCGAACGGCCAGACACTCCACCATGTGTGGTTCCACGGCGACGACAACGTCGGCGATGTCCCGCTGACGATCGGCGGATCGCCCTGGCGCACGTGGAGCCGGAAGCAGGTGCCAGCCGACGCGAAGGGAGCATGGCACGTTGAAATCAAAGATGCGGCTGGGACGGTTTTGAAGAGGATCGACTTTACTGTGGGACAATAGCGCAGACGCCGTAGGTGTCGTGTAGGGGCGCGGCATGCTGCGCCCCTACATCGTTCTACAATCTCATCCTCTCTACGAGAGCCTTGAAACGCGGCTCGCTCCGTAAAGGATCGAAGATCGGGTTCACGTTGACATAGGCCAGCCAGCCGCGACGTTCGTCGTACGCGCGCTCGGCCCATTCGAGCGCCTCCTGCAGATTACCCAGTCCAATGTGCAGAATCGCGAATGCGACCGGTGACACGTATCCCTTCTCGCCTGTAGCCTCGAGCTCACGCAGCAATTGCTCGGCTTCCGACCGTTTACCAGACCGCGCGAGAAGCCATCCCAGCGTCGCCGTCGTGTACGTGCCGGCACCCGGCAACGACAGTGCTTCGCGCAGCACGCGTTCCGCGTCAGCCGTCTGTCCCTGAAGTGCCAGCGTACTGCCCAGCATGCGGGCGCTCTCGACAGCCATGGGATTCATCTCGATGGCGCGGCTCAGGTGCTCGCGCGCATGATCGTAGCGACGCGCGTAATAGTAGACCCAGCCGAGCGCCCGGCGTCCCGATACGGATGCCGGATCGAGCTCGATCGCGGTATGGGCCTCCAGCAAGGCCGCGTCGAATTGGCCACGCGCCGCGAGCAGGAAGGCGAACCACTGATGCGCGCTCGCGTAGCGCGGATTCAGCTCGATCGCGCGGCGAAACTCCCGCTCTGCCTCGTCCCACTGCCAATCGTAAATGAACAGCGCCCAGGCGAGCGAGGCGTGCGCGCTCGGCAGCGATTCGTCGAGGGTCAGCGCCTTGCGAGCATATTCCTTGGCGCGAGTATACGCGTCGGCCACGGGGATCGAGCGGTAGTCGACGTCCAGCGCGTACGAGTCCGCGAGACCGGCGTACGCAGGCGCATAACCAGGATCTTCCGCAATCGCCTGGCCGAAGTAATCGACCGCCTCGGCGACGCCCTCCTGGGTTCGTTTGTTCCATGCATAGCGGCCCTTCAAGTAGAGGCCGTACGCCTGGATGTTCTCGGTGTAGCGGCGCGGAATGTGATCCGACAGGTCCGCGAACATGGTCGCGCGCAGCGTACTGACGATCGTGCGGGCGATTTCGTCCTGGATCGTGAACACATCGATGAGCTTGCGGTCGTAGCGCTGCGACCAGAGCAACCGTCCGTCGTCGGTGGACGTGAGCTGCGCCGTGATACGCAACCGGTCGCCCGCCTTGCGCAGCGTGCCTTCCAACACCACCGAGACGCCGAGCAGCGCGCCGACCGCACGGACATCGAGCGGCTTGCCCTTGAGCGCAAACACCGACGTGCGCGACGCGACCCGCAACCCCGAGATTTTCGCGAGGGCGTCGATCAGCTCGTCGGTGATGCCGTCACTGAGATACTCGTTCTCCGCATCGGGACTGGCGTTCACGAACGGCAGTACGGCGATCGATCGTGTGATCGTCGGCGTCCGCGCTGGGGCCTCGCCGCCCTGGGCAAGCGCCGCCACGAATTCCGCAGCGCTCGTGAATCGCTGCCCGGGATCCTTCTCGAGCGCGCGATCGAGCGCGCGCTCCACCGCGGCCGGCACGTCGGGCCGCATCCCGCGGATTGGGCGCGGCATTTCCGTGACGTGCTTCGCCATGATGGCGCGCGGTGCGGCGCCGCTGAAGGGAGGTTCCCCCGCGAGCATTTCGTAGACGACGCACGCCAGGCTGTACACATCGCTCGTGGTGTCGAGGTCGGTGTCGCCGCTCGCCTGCTCAGGGCTCATGTACTCGGGGGTCCCAACCGCGATCCCCACCTCGGTCACCCGGCTCGTGGCGTCGGGATCGTCGGCGTCACAGCAGGCGCGGGCGACCCCAAAATCGGAGAGCACGGCGTGGCCGTCGGCGAAGAGGATGTTCTCGGGCTTCACATCGCGATGGACGAATCCCTTGCGATGCGCGAAATCGAGACCGGCGCCGACCTCCTGAGCGATGCGCAGCGCTTCCCTCACCGGGAGCTGCCGCTGCTCCAGCAGCCGCTCGCGCAACGACCCGCCGGGAACGTGGGGCTGCACGTAATACAGGAGTCCGCCGGCTTCTCCCGAATCGATGAGCGGGACGATGTGCGGATGGGAGAGCTGCGCGGCGATGCCGATCTCGCGCAGGAACCGCTCGGTGCCCAGCGCCGCGGTAATCTCCGACCGCAGCACTTTGATCGCGACTTTACGGCCGTGTTTCTTTTCTTCGGCGAGATAGACGGTCGCCATGCCGCCGCGACCCAATTCCCGCTCGAAGGTGTAGCGATCGGCGAGTGCGGTAGCGATTGGTGTGACCGGGGGTGCCTGGGCCATTAGGGCCCAAAGCTATCCCTGGTTGGGAACTCCTTGCAGTACCTGCTTCCCGCCATCACGTCCCCACTGCCCCAACGCGAGGAGCAGGAACACGGCGCCGATCGTGATTCCCATATCGGCCACATTGAATGTCCAGAAGCGGACATTCCGCACGCCGACGTCGATGAAATCGACGACGCCGGCGGTCGATCGCAATCGATCGAATAGATTGCCGACCGCGCCGCCCACGACGAGCGCCACGCCCATCACGCGCAGCCGCTCCGAGGGCCGGCTGCTATGGTAGAGAAACCCGAGCACGACGAGCGCCGCAACGGTGAGCAGTGAAAGCACGAGCCGCCGCGACTGGCCGCCCAGCTCGATTCCCATCGCCGCGTTCGTGTTGTAGGAGAGCGTGAAGCGCACCACCTGGCCGACGAGCGGATAGGGTTCTCCGACCGCGAGGTGGTGCTCGGCCACCCGCTTCGTGGCGCAGTCGGTAACGAGCAACGAGATCACCAGCGGCCAGAACCACCCCGCCTTGCGCATCAAGCGCCCACCGTGACCCGCCAGAGCCAGCGCGCCAGCAGGATGCCCAAGATGAGTACGCCCACGATTACGAGCATAACGCCACCAATCACGCACGCGATGAAGAACCGGTCGGCGCGGTGCGCGCGGTCCGGCATCGTGAGGTGACGCTCCAGCAGGGCGACGTTCCGAAGGTTGGCTTTCCATGCGAAGTCGAAAATATCTCCGAGGATTGGGACGGCGCCCAGGCCGGCGTCGAGCGCCACGTTACCAGCGATGCGGATCAGCGTCGCGCGCGGCGCGCCCAGCCGGATCGCCTCAATAAAGATCCAACCAGCAAGAACGGCGCCAGCGGCATCACCGGCACCGGGGATTAGTCCCAGCAGGGGATCCAGACCAAATCGTAAGTTGGTGCCGGGAATACGGAATCCGGCGTCGAGCCACCAGGCAAACGTGGCGATTCTCGCGAGCCTACGTGAGGACGTCTCCGGCGCGCCGGCCGACAAATCGCCGGTGCTCACGCGCAGGCGACACGTCGATCAGTAGCGCGATCACGAGTCCCACGATTGCCCACGTCGACCACACGCCTCCGAACCAGTGCAACACCACCGTATACCAGAGCAGGCTCGTTGGCAAGAAGATGAAGCCGAGGATCGGCCACAACGACGAGGTGAACAAGCCATCAAACCACGTCGTCAACGCCCACAGCAGCACGATGGCAATGCGCGGTGCCAGCAAGGCGAGGATGGCGAGCAGAAGAGGCATAGCGTTGTAGCTCGAGTGTGGTGCTCTACCGTGCTCCGAAGCGCGTCGCTTCGTCAGCGTAAATGGCGACCTCGATCCGACGATTCCACTGCCGTCCCGCGTCGGTATCGTTCGTCGCGATCGGCTCGGCGTCGCCGCGACCAATCGTCGTCATGCGCGCGCGATTCACGCCGATCTGCTCCAAAAAGTTTGCCAACGCCTCTGCCCGCCGAGTCGAGAGATCGAGATTCTTGTCGGTGCCGCCCTTCGTATCCGTATGGCCCACGATCATGATACGCGTGTTCGGATACTGCTCGAAACTCGTCCCCAGCCGGCGCAGGTTGTCCCGGCTCGCCGGCGTCAGCTCGTCAGATTCCTGCGCAAACAACATGCCTTCGGGGAGCGTCACCACGATGCCGCCTCCCAGCCGCTGCACGATGGCGCCGGGCAGGTCGAAAGCCAGCTCCCGCGCCTGCTTGTCCATTTGTGTCGTGATAGCGGTCGCCGCCTGGCCACTAGCGGAGGCGCCGTTGATGGCATCACGAACCGTGGCGCCGGTAGCCCGACCGATCGGCGCCGCATTGACCGTGACCGGTTGTGCTGCATTCGATTCTGTGCGTTTGGTGCAACCTGTAGCGACCGCGAGTATCGCGACGAATGTCAGTCCACCTGCCAAAGTGCGTTGCATGACGAGCCTCCCCCGGGTCGGCGCATGGGACGATTTTGTTCAATTATTGCCGAGTTGCGGCTCAGGGGAAATCGGTCAAAAACGGGCGCAGGATTAACTCGCTGCTGGAGCGAGGCGCAGTAAGTTCAGCCCGTGATGAAGACGGTTTCCAATCTCGACGCGCGTCGATGGCCCGACACTCTCTACAGACGCGCCGTGCTTCCGGAGCGCGTGCTGCAGTTCGGCACCGGCATGCTCTTGCGTGCGCTGTGCGCGACGTCGGTCGACGCAGCGAACCGCGCCGGTCGCGCAGCGGGCCGGATCGTGGTCGTCCAAAGCACCGCGCACGGCAATGCGCGCGCTCTGAATGCGCAAGACGGCCTGTTTACGCTCGTCGAACGCGGGCTCGAGAACGGTGAGCGAGTCGAGCGCACGCGTTTGATCGGGGCAATCTCACGCGCACTCATCGCCGAGACGGAGTGGCAAACTGTACGCGATGTTGCCGCTCGTCCCGAAATACGAGTCATCGTGAGCAACGTGACCGAAGCCGGTTTTCAGATTGAAGCGCAGTTCCCCGCGCGACTGACCGATGCATTGCATGCGCGGTTCGAACGGCTCACCGATAGCCCTCCGCTATTCGTCATTCCGACGGAGCTTGTTCCGCATAATGGTGCGCGGCTCGCGGCGATGGTCGATCAGCTGGTGCCGCGATTTCCGCGCCCCGCTGAATTCCGCCGCTGGCTCTCGACGCACGTGCGCTTCTGCTCTTCGCTGGTCGATCGCATCACCACCGGCGAACCCGCGGCCGACGACCGAGCCGCCCTCGAGGCACGATTGGGCTATGCCGATGCGCTCCTCACCGTGACCGAACCGTACGCGTTCTGGGCAATCGAGGGTGATCCGGAGGCGCTCCGCCACGCGTTCCCCATCGACGCTGGTGAGTCCGTCATCTTCGAGCGCGACATCAGCTTCTACGAGACACGGAAGCTTCGGCTGCTCAACGCGACGCACACCGCGATCGCGCCGCTCGCTCTACTCGCCGGAATTCGCACCGTGCGAGACGCTCTCAACGATTCGCGGCTGGGACCGTTCTTGCGGCGAATCCTGTTCGACGAGATCATCCCAGCGACCGACTTGCCGGTGGATGGCGCCCGAGCGTTCGCGAGCTCGGTCGTGGAGCGGTTCAGCAACCCATGGCTCGATCATGAATGGCGAATGATTGCGAC
>DASZNX010000537.1:0-8639 GCA_035551075.1 Gemmatimonadales bacterium
TCCCGGGTCACCGTCGAGGATCTCGATACCAAGAAAAAAGAAGTCTATGCCTTGACGCTCGGCGAATTCATCGAAGGCGAGGACGGAGGCGAAGAGATGCCCGTCTCGATGGCCTCGCCGCTCGGTCGCGCGCTGCTGGGCGGGAAGGTCGGCCAGAAGGTCGACATCAACCTCCCCATGGGCAAACGCAAGCTCAAAATCGTGGACTTGGACACCGTCCACGACCTTGCCGACCGCCGCTCTTGACGGGCACTGTCCCATCCCCTGTATTAGGCGCAATCCGAAGGAGGTAGCATGCTGGTGGCCGTCGCGTTGCTGGCTACGACTCTCGTCTTTCAGGCGGATCCCGATCATCCGGTCGCGGGAGGCGGCACGATTCCCGCGGGGTGGCATGTGCGGACCGAGGTGAACCGCCAGACGGGGCAGCCTGCGTCGCTCGAGAACGTCAAGTTCACGAACATGGGCGACGGTCTGCATACGACCGTGGGACCAGCCGCCATTTACTGGCGCGACCGCGACACGATATCGGGCAATTACCACGTCGTCGCCAAGATGACGCAGATGAAAAATCCGGCCCATCCGGAAGCCTTCGGCATTTTCATCGGCGGCAAGAACCTGGCTGACTCGGGCCAGTCGTACACCTACTTCCTGGTTCGGCCGATCGATGGAAAGTTCTCGATCCGTCGCCGGTCGAGCTATGCGACGCGGCCGACCGCCGTCGTCGAATGGACGGCGAGCGATGCGGTGACCAAGGCGGACACGAGCGGCAAGGCGACCAACGAGCTGAGCATCCAGGTGCAGGGCGGGAAGGCAAAGTTCATGGTCAACGGCAAGGAGGTCTACACCGGTGACGCCGCGAACCTCGACGTGAATGGCGTCGTCGGGTACCGCGTGAACCACAACCTCGACGTCCACCTGGGCCCGCTGGGGATCCACAAGCTGTGACCGCATTGAATCACGCAGCCGAGGACGAACGGTTTTCGTTCACGCCGTTCACGCGGCACCCGTTCTTCACCCACGTCAATCGCTGGATCCTGGAGCGAGTGATTTGTCCCGGCCGTCAGGTGATCGTAGACCTGGGATGCGGCCCCGGAGCAGTCACGCAGCTCATTCTGGAGCGCACGCGCGAACAGCAACCGCCGCCGCATGTCATCGGCATCGATCCCTCGCCGTCCGCGCTCGAGAAGGCACGCGCCGCCATTTCCTCGAAGCTCGCCGAGTTCATGCAGGGCAGCGCCGAGTGGCTATCGCGGCTCGTGAAGTCCGCGGACGCAGTCGTCTTCCTCAATGCCATTCACCTGATGCGCGACAAGCTGAGCGTGCTCCAGGAGATTCGCCGCGTGCTGCAGCCCGGTGGCCTGTTGGCGTTCAACAGCACGTTCTTCAATGGTGCCTACGTCGAAGGCACGAGCGGTTTCTGGCGCCGGTGGATCGTGCGCTCCGTGCAGGCGCTGCGCGAGAAGGGAATGGATGTCCAACACAACGGACACGCGGCCGCCATGGAATGGCTCTCGGCGGAGCAGTACGGCGATGCCTGTAAGGCGGCGGGATTCCATCCGACGACGATCGAGCTGTTGCGCATCAACATGACGGCGCAGAGCCTCGCGGATATCGGCCGCTTTTCGTTGTTCATCGAAGGCGCGCTGCCCGGCGTGCCGCTGGAGGAGGGTTCGGAGGCCCTGCAGAAAGGGCTCGAGCGAACTCTCGATGAGCTCAAGGTGAACGAGGTACCTCGCTACTGGCTCGAGGTCGTGGCAGAGGCCGTGTAGAGGCCCAGAGGGTCAGACCGAGCACGAGCAGCGCCCCGACGGTAATCACATTCAGCGATTCCAGAATCGACCGGATATGCGACCCGAGTAATGCGGGAGCGCTGAGGGTAAGGCATGCGAACGATGCCCACCACGCGATCCATACCGAACGACTCTTGCTGCCGTGTATCACTCGCCAGATCAGCCAGTAACCAATCAGCAGCGTCACGAAGTGCGGTTTCCACGCGAGTGGAGATACGAGCGTCATGGCCACCAGGACGACCGCCAGCTCGCTCAATTCGTGTGGATTTCTGAGAAAGAGCAGCGCCAACGCCACCGCGCCGATGGCAATCAGGACGTAAAACAGCTGCACGACTTTCCGCGTCGGCCAATTCGCGAGTCCCGTATGCACCGGATCGCGGGCGCTGCCTTGTGTTGTGAGCAGGCGCTTGAAGGCCGCCAGTAACGACTGATTGGAATAGCCGGGTGTCGGGTCGTTCGTTTCCGCCGTCGCGATTGCGCGCCAGGCGCGCCAGTTTGCCATCGCCTGGATTCTCCCGAATGTCGCGACTGGCAGAAATACGTTGAGCACGACGAGAAACCCGGCGGTCCATGCCGCCGCCCGCCACGCGCGCCTATAAAGGAGGTATGGGAGAAAGAGCACGGGAACGGCCCGGAGGCTGGCTGCCACCGCCAGGGCAAGTCCGCCGAGCCCAACGTGCCGCCGCTGGAAGAGATAAAAGGCCAGCAGGATAAGAAACAGCACATACAGATTGATTTGCGTGTGCTGAAGGTGCTCTTGAAGCAATCGGGCGGTCATGAGCAGCGGCACCAGAACTGATGTCGCGGTGAGGGGCGCCGGCTCATCGCCCGCGAGACGTGGCGTCAGCCGCAGGATTCCCCAGAGCGCCGCCACACTCCCCACCTGCCAGACCAAGACACCCAGCCGGAGCGAAATCCGCGCGACTAGCGCCAAACCGGCGGCGATAAAGAGGAAAAACGGCGGCCAGGTATTGATTCTCAAGCCATATGGATCGCCGCCTTGCAGAACGACTTCGCCGACCTGCGTGTAGCCGGTAAAGATGACGCCGTCGAGTCGGTAGAGGCTCCGGACGACTTCGGCGGCGGCGAGCAGAACGAGCACCGCGGCGACTGCCTGCCGCCACCTCATTCGACGACGAAGGTCAGCCGGCGGTGCGCGTCGCGCAGCGCCGTCTCGACGACTGCGGGCGTTTCGCCGCGCGCAAAAATGAATCCCGGGTAGCGCGAACCCTCAGGGAATGGAACGAGCCGCTCGCCGGGATGCGCCGTGATCTGCACGTCCTCGACCAGTGGCACGCGCCTGGCTTCGGCGACGCCGCGGACTTCTTTCAGCGTCCCGGCACCAGGAATCGGAATCATCATCACGCCGGCCGCCAGCCGTTCGCGCTGCAGCGAGGGGATGGGCATGCCGATCGCGTGGCGAAGAATGAGCTCCTCGAGCGAAACGCCGTGATCACCGAAGCGCAGCACGGCGGAGCAGCGGCCGCCGATCGGTCGCGCGGCCAGCTCGATGAGCCACGGGCCCCGCTCGTTGTACCGCAGCTCGGCGTGGATCGGGCCTTCGACGATACCGATCGCGCGCACCGCGCGTTCGGCGCAGTCGGTTATGGCCTTTTGTAATGCCGTGGGAACGCTCGACGGCGTCACATAAATGGTTTCTTCAAAGAAGGGACCGTCCAGCGGATCGGGTTTATCGAATAGCGTGAGGACGTGCAGCCGGCGATTGATTACGAGTCCTTCCAGCGCCACTTCGTAGCCGCTGATGAATTCCTCGATGAGGTAATGGCGCGCGCGATCGCCGCACGCCGCAGCAGTTTCCGGATCCTGCAGAATCGCTCGCAGGCGGGCGTGCGCAGCGACGAACCCCGTCGGGTTATCCGCGCGGATGACTCCTCGCGAGGCCGACAGGCGCACCGGTTTCACGACGCACGGATACACAATGGACTTGGCGATCTCGGCCGGATCGTCTTCGAGACTGCGCAGCAAAAACCGGGGAATCGGAACGCGCGCCAAGGCGAGCTGCTCCCGCTGCAGGTACTTGTCGCTGGCGGCCATGGCCGCATGCACGGGATTCCCCTTGAGCCCGAGCTTCGTCGCAATCGCGGCGGCAATCAGCGCGGTCTTGTCATCCACACCCGCGACCCCGTCGATCGGGTACTGGCGCGCGAAGATCCGCACGGCCTCAGCGGCGCGTTCCGGTTGCTCGAAATCGATGGTGAGAAGACCAGCGGGGTTCGCAGCTTCCAGCGTGCTCGGCTGCTCCGAGGCGACAGTCAGCTCGACCCCGAGTTGCCGCGCCGCCTCCACGAACGCCGTTGCCCGGTATGTGGAGGTCGGTAACAACAATAACAATCGGGGCATCACGATACCGTGCGTCGTCCGTCAGCCTGCCCCAAGCGGAGCGAGGGGTGCGTCGTGCGTGGTTGCCTGTTACGCACGACGTACGACGCACGACGCACGATTATTTCTTGGAAGCCTGAAAGTACGGATTGGACCCTGATGTGTGATCGGTGATGTCCACGATGCCACGCACGGCGGGCACGAGTTGCGCGAGCATCCCTTCGATGCCCTGCCGCAGCGTCACGTCCGCCATGCCGCATCCCTGGCATCCGCCGCCCATGCGCAGCATCACGACGGCATCCTGCACGTCGATGAGCTCCACGTGGCCGCCGTGACGGGCTACCATCGGATTGACCTGCTCGTCGAACACGCGGGCGACCTGCTCGTACAGGGCGTCGTCGGTGACGGCGCCCGGCGGTCTGGGCGCGGCCGCGACGGGTGGAACCGCACTCGCCAGTGCCCCGCGAATCGCCATTCCAACCGACTTCCCGACCGCCTGCCACGGAGCGGGCGATTCCTTGCTCACGGTTACGATGTTGCCCGAGATGATCACTTCGCGAACGGCGAGACCCGGGATGGCGAAGATCGCTTCGGCGAGCGGCGAGCCGGCGGCATCGTCCGCGCTCGCAAAGCGACGCACGCCACCCGCCAGCACCGGCACGCTCACCACGAACTTGCAGCGCTGGTTGTCGATCGGTTCGGCGGTGATACGGATCTCAGGCGCCATGCGGTTACGATCCGTTTCTCATCTGCTTCGCAGCTTCAACCATATTCCGTAACGCCGCGAGCGTTTCGTCCCACCCACGCGTTTTGAGCCCGCAATCCGGATTGACCCAGATCTGCGCGTCATCGAGCACGCGCCGCATGCTCTTCAGCGCGCCGGTGATCTCAGCGGTCGACGGAACGCGCGGAGAATGGATGTCGTAGACACCCGGCCCGATCTCGTTCGGGTACTTGTACTCCTCGAATCCCAGCAGCAGCTCGGAGCCCGACCGGGCGTTCTCGATCGAAATGACGTCGGCGTCCATCTTCTCGATGACCCGCAGGACGTCGTTGAACTCGCTGTAACACATGTGCGTGTGGATTTGCGTGCTGTCCCGCACACCGGCGGTCGCGAGCCGGAACGCGTCCACGGCCCACTGCAGATAGCCCGCCCAGTCGGCGCGTCGCAGCGGCAAGCCCTCGCGTAGCGCCGGCTCGTCGATCTGAATGACCCGGATGCCCGCCGCCTCGAGATCGAGCACTTCGTCGCGAATCGCGAGCGCGAGCTGCTTCGCGGTCTCCGCGCGCGGCTGATCGTTGCGCACAAACGACCACTGCAGGATCGTCACCGGCCCGGTGAGCATTCCTTTCACCGGCCGCTTCGTGAGCGACTGCGCGTAACTGCTCCACCGCACCGTCATGGCGCGCGGGCGCGAGACGTCGCCGAAGATGATCGGCGGCTTGACGTACCGCGTGCCGTACGACTGCACCCAGCCGTGCTCCGTGAACGCAAATCCGGCGAGCTGCTCGCCGAAGTATTCAACCATGTCGTTGCGCTCGAATTCACCGTGCACCAGGACGTCGAGGCCGATTTCTTCCTGCAGGCGGATCGTCGTGCCGATCTGCGTCTCGATGAAGCGCTCGTACTCGTCGGCCGACAGCTGCTTGTCGTTGAGCTTGCGTCGGGCGGCGCGGACTTCGTTGGTCTGCGGGAACGATCCAATCGTCGTCGTCGGATAATTCGGCAGGTCCAGCTGCGATTTCCTGCGAGCCGCGTACGGCGCGCCGCGCACGTAATCCTTCTCCGTCACCGCGGCCGCCCGGCGTTGCACGGCGGCGTTGTTGATCCGCTGTGACGTCCGGCGCGATTGCACGGCCGCGCTGCTCCGCCGGATCGCGGCGCTGTCGTCCTTCGCGAGCGCGACGACCTCCTGCAGCTTCTGCTTGGCAAACGCCAGCCAGCTCTTCAGCTCTGGATCGAGCTTCGTCTCGAGGTCGAGGTCGAGCGGCGTATGCAGGAGCGAGCACGACGGAGCGACCCACAGGTTCTCCTTCCCCACCTTGGCGGCCGCCGTTTCGAGCAGTGCGCGCTGCTTCTCGAGATCGGCGCGCCAAACATTCCGACCGTCGATCACGCCGGCCGAGAGCACGCGCCCCGCTCCCTTGGGCCAGGCGCGGAGCAGCTGATCGAGCTGGTGCGGCGCGCGCACCAGATCCACATGCAGCCCTTGCACCGGCAACGCGACGGCCGTGGACATGTTGTCGTCCAGCCCGGCGAAATACGTCGCCACGAGGAGGCGCGCCTTGCCGGTGCGCTTCGACAGCTGGCTGTACGCGCGCACGAACGCGGCGCGCTCGGCTTCCGTGCGATCGAGCGCGAGCGTCGGCTCGTCGATTTGGATCCAGTTCGCGCCGGCCTTCGCCAGCTGGCTCAGGACTTCGGCATAGACGGGCAACAACGCGTCCAGCAACGAGAGCCGATCGAACGGATCGCCTTTTGCCTTGCCGAGCAGCAGGAAAGTCACCGGGCCGATCAGCACGGGAGTCGCGTCGATGCCGAGCGCCTTCGCTTCCCGAAATTCCGCGACCGGTTTCGACGACGAGAGCTTGAAGGACTGGCCGCGCTCGAGCTCGGGCACGATGTAGTGATAGTTCGTGTCGAACCACTTCGTCATTTCCATCGCCGTCACGTCGCGGCCGTTGCGCTGGCTGCCGCGCGCCATCGCGAAGTAGGTGTCGAGATCGACTTCCTTCCCGCTCCAGCCGTAGCGCGGTGGAACCGCGCCGACGAGCGCGCAGGTATCGAGCATCCGGTCGTAGAAGGAGAAGTCGTTCGCCGGGATTCGGTCGATCCCGACGTCGCGTTGGAGTTGCCAGTGCCGGCGTCGCAGTTCGACGCCCGTTTCGAGTAGCTGGTCGAGGGCGACCTTGCCGCTCCAGTAGCCTTCGGTCGCGCGCTTCAATTCGCGCGCGGCGCCGAGCGGGGGAAAGCCCAAATTCGAGGCGATTGTCATATGAGGAGGGGGAATCTAACTCGGTCTCCAGCCTTTACGTACGGGCTCATTCCTCGGAACGGTAGGTGGCCCGCTTATTGCGAATCCGTCCCGCGAGGAAACGTGAGTCTCAAACCGCGGATCGTCCAGCCTGGGTTGGGACCCGTCGTCATCTCATTGGCGGCGGGGGCTATGACGCTGCTCGCGGGAGTGCTCGTAAACGGTTGCCGCATCAGCAAGTTACTGAGCGCGTCCTCAGAGGCCAACGGCCCCCTCGTCGTCAATCCAACGGTAGTGCACGACTCCGCCTTGGTTGGCTCGACCACAGCACGGATTGCCCATCTCGACGTCTTGTACGGGCGCGGTTGGTCAGTCGCTACCGATCAGTCGTGGATCCAACTCAATCCCGCGAGTGGCAGCGCTCATGGAGACGTGCGCGTCTTGCTCCAACCGAAGAATCTGTCGCCCGGCATGCACGCGGGCGCCGTGACCGTTGCGGAGAAGACGGCCGCGGCGGGAGACGGCTCGACGGTCACCGTCGACATCAGCTTCCTGATTCTTCAGCCGATCCTCTCCGTCGCTCCGGGCAGCCTGACCTACACCGCGCACACCGATAACAGCGTTTTCAACGACACGTTGCGCGTCGCCAATAAGGGCAACGGACCGCTCACGTGGACGGCGCGGATTGCGCAGCACAGCAACTGGATCACGCTCGCCGCGACAGCTGGTGATGGACCGGGAAACATCCCCGTGCGTGTCAGCAATGCCGGCCTGAGCTACTGGGCGACGTACCGCGACACGATCATCGTCGACGCACCTGGCGCCAAGGACAGCCCAGCACGGATTCCCGTGCTGCTCAAACGCAAACACTAATGGCCACGCCGAAAAGCGTCCGCTACCTCCTGCTCACCGGAGCGATCGCATTGCTGACCCTGTCGGTCGCGACGTGCCAGCTCGACCGGCTGCTCAAGTCGTCGGCGCGCGTCGAGCATCCCGATCTGGGAGTCGACCCCGCCGCCATCACCGACTCCGCCCGCGCGGGTTCGGACGACGTCGTCAAGAGTACCGTCAACATCACGAACACCGGTGATGGTGACTTCACATGGTCCGCCAGTAAGGACAAGGGCTGGATCAGTCTCGATCCCACCGAAGGCAGCGCGCCGGCAAGCCTCGAGGTGTCGCTCGATGCACACGGCATGGCTCCCGGGACATATCACGGCACGATCACCATTCACGCCAAAGGGACGCCGGACAGCCTCGCCACCGTGCCCGTGACGTTCGTCGTGGCGCAGGCCGGCCTGGTCGTTTCGCCCGGATCGTTGACGCACGGGGCGAATTACAAGAGCAACGAAGACTTCAACGACCAGCTACAGATCTCCAATACGGGAAATGGCGTCCTGGTCTGGACCGCGAGAAAGAGCAAGCCGTGGATCACACTGGGGGCCGTTGCGGGTGTGGGTTCGGGCACCGTGCCCGTGACGATCTCGAGCAAAGGGCTCGAGCCCGGCACGTATACCGACGAGATCGTGATCAC
>DASZNX010000538.1:0-3885 GCA_035551075.1 Gemmatimonadales bacterium
GTGCAGCCCGGCGCGATTGCCGCGGCACAGCACGCGGGTGTGCCGATCGTGGCCGCCGGCGCGCGCGCGTCTTCCGCGTGGTATCTCCGCTCGTGGGACCGCATGTGCGTTCCGAAGCCGTTCGCGGGCGTAGACGTGCGCTTTGGACCATCGATCAATATCGGCTCCGGCAAGGAAGGATTGCGACAGGGCATGGCAGCCGTGCAACGCAGTCTCGAGGAGGTCAACGCCTGAGCGCGCAGCGAGTGGCGCAGTGGCTCTGGGGGAGTGGCACGGCGCCGGCGCGTGTGACGCGCGGTGTGCTGCTACCGTTCGCGCTGCTCTACAGGACGGTGATGAGCGCGCGGGCGAAGGCGTACCGGCGCGGTTGGCTGCGTCGCCGTTCGCTGCCGCTTCCATCCGTCGCGATCGGCAATCTGGCGGTGGGAGGAGCGGGGAAGACTCCATTCGCCGCATGGACCGCGGCGTACTTTGCCAGGCGCGGCGTGCGGCCGGGAATTTTGCTGCGTGGCTATCGCGGTGACGAACAGGCGGTACACCAGCGCCTCGTCCCTGACGCCATCGTGGTCGCGAATCCCGATCGCGTGGCCGGGGCGGCGACCGCCCGTGCCGGCGGCGCCCAGGTGCTCGTGCTCGACGATGCCTATCAACGGCTCGATGTCGCGCGCGACGTAAACGTGGCCCTGGTGAGCACCGAAAGTGTGCCGCCGCGCGCCGTAGCCTGGCCGCTGCCGGCGGGACCCTGGCGCGAGGACTGGAGCGCGCTCGGTCGAGCGGATGTGATCGTGGTGACGCGACGCCGCGCGGCGGTTGCGGAGTCACACCGGCTCGCCGCGCGCATCGCGGCGCGGTGGCCCAAAGCCGTGGTGGGGAGCGTGCATCTGGCCGTCGAAGGTCTCCGAGGCCTGCGGTCGGGCGGGCGGGTCGGACTCGCGTTGCTGGCTCGCAAGCGTGTGGTCGTCGCCGCGGGCATTGCGGACCCGGCGAGCTTCGCCGCGCAGGTGCGCGCCACTGGCGCCACGGTGCAACTCATGGCGTATCAAGATCATCACCCGTTCCCCGCGGGCGATGTCGCCCGGCTCGCGCAGGCCGCGAAAGACGCCGATTATGTTGTAGTCACCGAGAAGGACGCGGTGAAGCTCCGGAATCGGTGGCCCGAGGAGTCGCCGGAGCCGCTGGTGGCGGAGCTGACGCTGCACTGGGAGCTCAATGGCGATGCCGTCGAACGTGTCCTGGAAGGGGTACTGAAGCGAGTGGTATGAGCGAACCTGCCATTATTCGGCCCGATAAGCAGACGTTCCTCGCGGAATCGAATCCATTCGAGTCCATGATGGAGCGTTTCGATCACGCGGCGAAGCTGCTCAATCTCGACCCCGGCCTGTACAAAGTCCTGCGCAATCCCGAAAAGCAGATCATCGTGTCGATCCCGATTCAGCGCGACTCCGGCGAGGTGGAGGTGTACACCGGCTACCGTGTGTTGTACAACACGTCGCGGGGCCCCGCCAAGGGCGGCATCCGGTTCGATCTCAATGTGACGCTCGAGGAGGTGAAAGCGCTCGCCGCGTGGATGACGTGGAAGTGCGCCCTGGTCAACATTCCGTTCGGCGGCGCGAAGGGCGGCGTCGTCTGCGATCCCATGACCATGTCGATGGTCGAGCTGGAAAAGGTGACCCGCCGCTACACCTCGAGTATCATCGAAGTCCTCGGTCCCGATTCCGATGTCCCCGCGCCCGACGTCAATACAAACGAGCGCGTGATGGCGTGGATCATGGACACGTACTCCATGCACAAGCGCCACACCGTCACTGCCGTCGTCACCGGCAAACCGGTCGAGATGGGCGGCTCGCTCGGCCGCCGCGAGGCGACGGGGCGCGGCTGCATGATCGTCACCCGCGAAGCGCTCTCGAAGCTCGGCATGAGCCTGAAGGGCGCCCGCATTGCGGTGCAGGGATTCGGGAACGTCGGCTCGATCGCCGCCGACTTACTGGCGAAAGAGGGCGCGATCATCGTCGCGGTGTCGGACAAGTCGACCGCGCTGCACAATCCGAAGGGACTCGACGTTCAGGATCTGCTCAAATGGGTCAGAGAGCACCGCCAGCTCGCCGGCTACCCAAAGGCGAGCACCATCCCGCACGATCAACTGCTCACCAGCGATTGCGATGTCCTGGTTCCCGCCGCCACCGAAAACGTCATCACCAGCAAGAATGCCCGCCAGATCAAGGCGAAGATCATTTGCGAGGGCGCGAATGGTCCCACCAGCGCGGCGGCCGACAAGGTGCTCGAGGACAAGGGCGTCTTCGTCATCCCCGACATCCTCGCGAACGCGGGCGGCGTGACGGTGAGCTACTTCGAGTGGGTGCAGGACCGGGGCGGCTATTTCTGGGATGAAGAGACCGTCAACCGGCGGCTCGAGGCCATCCTGGTCCGCTCGTTCCACGAGGTCATCGCGAATGCGGCGAAGTACAAGGTCGCCAACCGCATCGCGTCCTACATCGTCGCCGTCGATCGCGTGGCGGCCATGCACCGGCTGCGCGGCATGTATGCCTGATGCGCTATCGCCTCGTCGCCCTGGGCGGCGGTCGCATGAAGAGCGCCGCGCTGCGGGCGGCATGTGACGACTACCTGAGCCGGATTCGCCACTACGCCAAAATCGAGGAACGGGAAGTGAAAGAGGCGCGGATCCCTCTCCCTGAGGATTCGCGTCTCATCGCGCTGGCGCGCGACGGGGAAACATGGTCCTCGGAGCAACTCGCCGAGCTCGTGGGTCGCTGGGAGCTGGACGGGCGCGACGTCGCGTTCGTTATCGGCGCTGCCGATGGGTTGCCCGCGGACGTGCTGCACCGCGCAGAGCGGCAGTGGAGTCTCGGTCCGCTGACGCTGCCGCACGAGTTGGCGCGGGTCGTTGTATACGAGCAACTCTACCGCGCGTACACCATCCGTCGAGGAGAACCCTACCATCGCGGGTGATCTCAGCGCCGCGGACCGGAGCGCGCTGCTCGCGCTGGCGCGCTGCGCGATCGAGGCCGGATTGGCGGGGCGTGCAGCGCCGAGAATCCCCGACTTGCCGGCCGCGCGCGAGCGTCGCGGCGCGTTTGTCTCGTTGCACGAAGCGGGCGGCGATCTGCGCGGCTGCATTGGCCACGTCATGGGAGATCGGCCGCTCGGCGAGGTGATCCGGCAGGTCGCGGTCTCGGCCGCGCAATCGGATCCGCGGTTCGCGCCGGTGACGCCGGACGAGCTCCCCGGTTTGCACATCGAGATCTCCGTGTTGAGCGAGCTCACGCGGGTGGAGACGGCCGATCTGTGCCGCCTGACCATGGGACGCGACGGGGTCATGGTGCGCCGTGGCCGGTGCCACGCGGTCCTCCTCCCTCAGGTGGCCACCGAGCACGGCTTCGGGGTCGAGGCGTTCCTCAGCGCCGTCTGTTGCAAGGCGGGTTTGAGCGCCGGCAGCTGGCGGGAACCGGCCACGGAAGTTTTCACTTTCACTGCTGACGTTTTCGTCGAATGACCGAATGGTTCGAGCAATGGTTCGGAGAGGAATATCATGCCCTCTATCCGCACCGCGACGAGGAGGACGCACGCCGCGCCGTAGAATTGATTCGCGGCACCGTCGCGTGGACCGCCGGTGAGCGGATCCTCGACCTCGCCTGCGGCCCAGGGCGTCATGCCGCGGAGCTCGAGCGCCTGGGAGGGCGCGTCGTCGGACTCGACCTGTCGCGCGCGATGTTGCGCCGGGCCCGCGAGCGTTCGCGTGCGGCCTTCGTGCGCGGCGACATGCGAGCGCTGCCGTTCCGCAGCGGCAGTTTCGCGCTGGCCGTGAACCTCTTTACGTCATTCGGTTACTTTCTGAGCGATGACGAGCACCGTAGTGTGGTGCAGCAG
>DASZNX010000539.1:0-4556 GCA_035551075.1 Gemmatimonadales bacterium
GGCGTGGTCCCGAAGGTCTTATGGGAGCGACGCATTCCGGCGGACGACCGCAATCGGATTCCGCTCGCCTTGCGCTGCCTGCTCGTCGAGCATGACGACGGATTGGTATTGATTGACACCGGACTCGGTAACAAAGAGGACCCGAAGTTCATCGACATTTATGGCGTGCAGAACAAGGGAACGAAGGGCCCAACGCAGCTCGAGGATGCGATCAGCGCCGTCGGGTACCGAGCGGCCGATATCCGCTGGGTGATCAACACCCATCTCCACTTCGACCACGCCGGCGGCGATCGGTTCCGGGACCCCTCGGGCCGTCTGGCGCTGTCGTTTCCCAACGCCCGCTACGTGGTGCAAAAGGGTGAGCTCGATTTCGCGCGGCACACGAACGAGCGCACGGCCGGCAGCTACCTCCCGCACAATTTTGCCGAGATCGACTTCACGCTCATCGATGGAGAAGCGGAGATTCTGGCCGGGATTCGCGGTATCCCCACGCCCGGCCATGTTCCTTATCACCAATCGGTGCTGGTCGAGAGCGCCGGCGAGAAGGCGTGCTTCATCGCCGACCTGGTGCCCACGTCGGCGCATCTCCCGCTACCCTGGATCATGGGCTACGACGTGCAGCCGCTCGTCACGCTCGAGACACGTCGTCGCCTCTATCAGCGCGCCGAGACGGAGGGATGGTTGCTCGTGTTCGAGCACGATCCGAAAGTGGTAAGCGGTCGACTGGGTCGCGACGGGAAGGGGTTCGGCCTTGTCGAACCGAAGACGCTCGGCTAGCTTGGTGTCGACAATATGGTAAGTGGGCCCCCGCTGATGGCCCCACCCGCCTGCCTCTTACAAAGAGTGCTTCAGGGTTCTCGAAACCTCACCTAAGTGGCGAGGAATTGCGGATCTTGGGGTTATCGGGTCCGCATTTTTTACTTCGGTCAAGGAGATCGCACAGCTGCCCCCTCTCGACACCAACAGCAAAGCACCACGCACGCGCGTCAATCGGCAGATCCGGATCAGTCCGGTGCGCGTGATAGCGGACAACGGCGACCAGCTCGGTGTGTTGACGATCGATGAAGCGCTGGCCGCCGCGCATGAGCGGGGCCTGGATCTCGTGGAAGTCGCGCCGCTCGCCCGGCCCCCCGTCGTCAAGATCATGGATTACGGGAAGTTCAAGTTCGAACAGGCGAAGGCGGCTCGAGCCGCGAAGAAGAAGCAGCACGTGATTCACCTGAAAGAAGTGAAGTATCGTCCGGGTATCGACGACCATGATTTCGACTTCAAGACCCGGCACGCGCGCGAGTTCCTCGCGGACGGCAACAAGGTGAAGGTGACGATGATGTACCGCGGGCGGCAGATGGCGCACATCGAGCTGGGACGCGAAGTGCTGGATCGGGTCGCGCAGGAATTGAAAGACATTGGAAAAATCGAGCAGGAACCGAAGTTGGAAGGCAGGAATATGTCGATGGTTCTTGCGCCCAAATGATTTGCTAACCCCTGGCGGAAGCCCGGGGAGGATAGAATGCCGAAGCAGAAATCGAAACGAGCGTTGAGAAAGCGCATGCATCTGACCGGCACCGGGAAATTGCGCCGCTACCGGGCATACAAGCGCCACATTTTGACATCCAAGCACCCCAAGCGGAAGCGGAAGCTGCGCAAAGCCACACTCGTGTCGCACGCCGATCGCCGCCTCAAGCGCCTGCTGCTGGCGTAAGGAGATCTCATGCCTCGCGTCAAAAGCAACGTCGCGCGCCTGAAGCGCAAGAATAAGGTGATGAAGCTCGCCAAGGGCTACTGGGGCGGGCGCAGCAAACTCTGGAAGGCGGCGAAAGAGACGACCGAGCGAGCGGCGAAGTACGCCTACCGCGACCGCCGCGCCAAGAAAATCGAGTTCCGGCGTCTCTGGATCACCCGGATCAACGCCGCGGCGCGACTGCACGCGCTGTCGTACAACCGGCTGATGAACGGCCTCCGCAAAGCGGGCGTCGAAATCAATCGGAAAGTCCTCGCCGATCTCGCCGTGCGGGACCCGGCGGCGTTTGAGCAGCTGGCGGAGGTCGCCAAGAAGGCTCTCTAACGATGAGCGACCTCCTTGCAGCCCTCGATGCGCTGCGGGAGCGTCTGAACGAGATTCCGCAGGCTGACGAACGCCGGCTCCAGGAGCTCAAAACGGGGCTGCTGGGGCGCAGAGCCGGCGTCCTCACTGAAATCCTCAAAGCGCTGCCCGCCCTCCCGCCCGAAGAACGCAAGCGCGTGGGTGGGACCGCCAACGCACTCAAACGCGAGCTCGAACACGCGATCGACGCGCGCGAGTCCGAGCTGAAGCGCGGCGCGACGGCGCTCGAGGGTGTCGACCTGACGATGCCGGGCCGCCCGCAATGGCGGAGCGGGCTGCACATCGTCACCCAGATCGTCGACGAGATCTGCGACGTCTTCAAGGGGCTGGGCTTCACGCGCGTCGTGGGCCCCGAGGCAGAGACCGAGCGCTACAACTTCTACGCGCTGAATTTCCCCAAAGACCATCCCGCGCTCGACGCGCAGGACAGCTTCTACCTGGGAGGCGACGTGCTGCTCCGCACGCATACGTCGCCCGTGCAGATCCGCACGCTCGAGCGGTATCCGCCGCCGATTCGCATCGTGACCCCGGGCCGCTGCTACCGCCGCGATCCCTTCGACGCCTCACACTCCCCGGTGTTCGAGCAGATCGAGGGCTTCGCGGTGGACGAAGGTATTTCATTCGTCGACTTCAAGGCGACGCTCGCGACCTTTGCGCGCCGGATCTTCTCACCCACGACCAAGGTGCGGTTTCGGCCGTCGTTCTTCCCATTCACCGAGCCCTCGGCCGAGATGGACGTGCAGTGCCAGATCTGCGGCGGCGCGGGCTGCGCGGCGTGCAAGCAGACGGGCTGGATGGAAATCCTCGGCTCGGGCATGGTGCACCCCGCGGTGCTCGAGAATTGCAACGTGGACAGCGAGAAATACACCGGCTTCGCCTGGGGCATGGGACCCGAGCGGATCGCGATGTTGCGCTACGGCATTCCGGATATCCGGCTGTTCTTCGATTCCGACATGCGCTTCCTAGGTCAGTTCACGTGATTGTCTCGCGTCGTTGGCTCGAAGCCCTGCTTCAGCGCCCGCTCGAGGGCCGAGACGTCGCCGACCGGCTCGCCGGCCAAGTGGCGCCCGTCGACGCGGTGATCCCGATCCACCAGGATCTGCGCGATGTCCTGATCGCGCGGGTGCTCGAGGTGAAACGGCATCCGAACGCCGACCGCCTCTCGCTGTGCCAGGTCGATGCGGGAGGCGGCGCGCCGCTCGAAGTCGTGTGCGGCGCCCCGAACGTGCAAGCAGGGAAGACCTATCCCTTCGCTCCCGTAGGCGCGACGCTGCCGGGCGGTCTCAAACTCGAGCGCCGCAAAATCCGCGGCGTCGAATCGAACGGCATGCTCTGCTCGGCCAAAGAGCTTGGCCTCGGCGTCGATCACGCGGGCATCCTCGAGCTGCAGACTGACGCTCCTCCAGGTACGCCATTTCTCGAAGCCATTCCCATCGCGGATGACCAAATCGTTATCGATGTCTCGGCGAATAGGCCGGACTTGCTCTGTCATCGCGGCGTGGCACGAGAGCTGGCGGTGAGCTTGGGCGGGACGGTGAAACTACCGGAGATACACGTCGGCACGTCGGCAAGTCGGCACGATTCGACTTATCCCACTCGTGCCACTCGTGCCACTCGTGCCGACGTGGATGGTGTAGAAGTCCGCCTCGAGGATTCCGAAGGCGCCCCCCGCTACATGATCGCGGTGATCCGCGGCGTCAAAGTCCAGCCAAGCCCCGCCTGGCTCGCCGCACGCCTCCAGGCCGTGGGCCAGCGGCCCATCAACAACATCGTTGACGCGACGAACTACATCCTGTTCGAAGTCAACCAACCGATGCACGCGTTCGACCTCGCAAAGCTGCGTGGTCCGGCGGTGGTCGTGCGGCGCGCCAAACCCAACGAACCGATCGTGACGCTCGACGGCGTGGCGCGCAAACTGACGCCCGAGATGACTGCGATCTGCGACGCCGAGCGGCCGCAAATCGTTGCCGGGGTGATGGGCAGCGCCGAATCGGAAGTCACCGAGGCGACAACCGACATCGTGCTCGAAGCCGCGTACTTCCAGCCGACCCGCATTCGCCGCACGCGCCGCGCGCTGGGCGTCTCCAGTGAGTCGAGCTACCGCTTCGAGCGAGGCATCGACATGCTCGCGTTGCCGGACGCGATGAATCGCGCGATCGACCTGATCCGCGCGATCGCCGGCGGCGAGTTGCGCGAGCCCCCGATCGATCTGTGGCCAGAGCCGCAGCAGCCACGCACGGTATTCCTGCGCGAGGCGCGGGTCGCGCACTTGCTCGGCGTGCCCATCCCGCGCAAAGAGATCGAGCGCCTCCTGTCGGCCGTCGGGTTCGTGGTCGCGCCGCGCGATGAGCGGATGGCGGTGCAGGTGCCCGGTTGGCGTCCGGACGTGACGCGCGAAGTCGATCTCATCGAAGAGGTCGCCCGTCTCAAGGGTTACGATACGTTCCCGGAC
>DASZNX010000540.1:0-2328 GCA_035551075.1 Gemmatimonadales bacterium
GGCGACGCTAGGACAAGACGACGGTAGGTTAAGGCGAGGCTGCCAGCTTGCAGCTTTTAGCGTCGCCTTATCCTAGCGTCGCCTCATCCTAGCGTCGTCTTACCCTAGCGTCGTCTCACCCTGTTACGGTGCGCTCGTCACGATGAATACGTCGAAATTCGGCCCTGTTTTGATCAACGACCCGAAGGCGCCGCCGATCGGTTGGGGCGGCGTGACACCGTTCATGGGAACGGCGATCATCCCACCGTTGTACGTCCCGCTCACGACCGGTGTACCGAAAATATCCTGAACGTTCCGCACCTCATACCGATTACCCGGTGTGACGACACCGGACAGATCGACCGACACGGAGGACTGCAGCGTCCAGTTGTAGATCACAATCGTGCCCCGCCCCGCCTCGTAGCGGTTCGGCCGCACGAATACTTTCGGCGCGGCCGGCAACGTCCCCGACGCCTGATCGGTCGACGCGCCGGCGCGCGACTGCCAGTTGGCGAAATTGAAGCTCGAGTTGCCGATCATCCAGGCCGCCGACGTCGGATCTCGATAGTGCATGTCGCCCGACCAATGCTGGGTTGACGGGGACGCACCGTCATGCTGTACCAGCAGCACGCTCGGCCCGGCGATGGTGTTCCCTTGCACCGTCAGATTCGACCAGTACCCCAGGTCCAGCGTGAGCGTACCGCCGACGATGTAGTTGTTGCGGAACACCGCGGTGCCGTTGGCCGTCGAGTTGTAGCCGATGCGCACGCCGCCGTTCCCGGACGATGTCACGCCGGGCGAGTAGTACGTCATGTTGTTCGTCACCGTGTCGTTGTCCGCGATCGTGAGGCCGCCCAATTGCATGTTGGGGTTCTCATAGCTCGACGGCGTACCGCTGTTGAATACCGCGTTGCCGTCGAACACGAGCTGCTTCAGCTGCGTGTTCGTTTCGGCGTACCCGTGGATTCCGAAGCCGAACTGATTGAAGATCACGTTATCACGGGCGACCTTCCAGCCGATGCCGTCGCCCTTGATATAGATGCCGTGGCCGTCGGAGCGGATGTTGTCCTGGTAGCCACCGTTATAGATGATCCAGCCGTAGATCTCGATGTTGTGCGCGGTATTCTCGAGGTACGTGCCGTGCCCCACGTCGTGAACGATCAGGTTGATCAGCTTCAGGTCGTGGGCGCTGTTAACGTAGACGCCGTCGCCGCGCAGGCCCGTCCCTGTACCGGCCGCGCCGAAGCGCTGCGTCCCCGATACCATGATCTCGAAACCCCAGTACATCGTGTAGGAGCCATTGACGGTCAAAACGTCACCCGCGGTTGTGCCGCCATCGAGCGTGGCCCGTTCTCCGGGATACTGGCGGACCACGATCCAGCTCGCTGCGGTGCCGTTGAGGCCTGACGAGAAGGTGCCCGAATAGGTCCCGCCGCGCAGCCAAATCGTATCACCGGGCTGGACCCGGCCATTGCCGCCATCGAGCGCGGTCTGCAGGCTCCACGGCCGCGCCGCGCTGCCATCGCCGCTGCTCGTCCCGCTCGGCGACGCATACCAGCCGCTGTGCGTTCCCGTTGAGGCGTTCACCGTGATCGACGCGCTGCCGCTCTTCCCTTCGCTCGTCGCCGTGATCGTCGCCGAGCCGCCCGCTGCCGCGGTCACCAAGCCGCCGGTGGAAACACTGGCGACGCTCGTCGCATTGCTCGACCACGTCACGACCCGGCCGCTCAGCACGTTGCCCGCCGAATCCTTGGTCACGGCGCTGAGTTGCTGCGTGGCGCCCACCGACAGCGTGGCGGACGACGGGGTGACGGTCACGCTCGACACGGGGACGGTCGTCACCGTAACGGTGATCGTCGCATTCTTCCCTTCGCTCGTCGCCGTGATCGACGCCGACCCCTGCGCGACGGCCGTGACGAGGCCGGTCGTGGACACGGTGGCGACGGCCGGGGCATTACTCGACCACGTCACCACGCGACCGGTGAGTACGTTGCCCGAAGAGTCCTTCGTCGTAGCGCTGAGCTGCAGCTTCGCGCCGACTCGCAACGAGGCCGTCGCGGGCGAAATCGTCACCGTCGCAACCGGTGCGAGCGTGACCGAAATGATCGACGTCGCGGTCTTCCCTTCGCTCGTCGCGGTGATGGGGGTCGAGCCGGGCCCAACCGCGGTGACGAGGCCGCTGGCATTCACCGTTGCCACGCCCGCCGCGCCCGTCGACCAAGTGACCGTACGCCCATTCAAGACATTGTTGGCCGAGTCGGTCATCACGGCGCTGAGCTGTAGCGTCCCGCCGACGCGCAAGGTGGCGGATGCGGGAGTTACCGCGACGGATGCCACCGGCACAACCGT
>DASZNX010000541.1:0-10646 GCA_035551075.1 Gemmatimonadales bacterium
GTCGAGTGCGAGCGCGTCGGCACCCGTTGTTCCCCCGATGCGCGCATACATCAGCCCAACCAGGGTCGCGCCCATCGTCAGGTGCGCGGCGTTCACGACAGCCGCGCGCAGCGGTAGCCGGCGCAGCAGCAAGTCTCCGACAAACATGGCTACGGGCGCCACGATCGCGGCGAACGCCCAGCCACGATCGAGAATCACGAATAGCATGACGCCGATCACGTAGGATGAGAACCCGTTACCCGGCAGCGCGATGCCGTACCGACGGGTCATCGCGGCAATCAGGATGATCAACGCCCCGGCGAGCGGCAGGTTTGCGCCGGCCGGCACCCTTCCGCTCGTGTACGCGATGATCCCGGCACCGAAGCTGGCGAGCGCGGCGAGAGAGACAGCGAGGCGGACGATCGGCGCTGGCCGCATGAGCGTGTGGCGCAAGGTCGGCGCCGTGGCGCGGCGTGTCAAGCGCGACTATCGTTTACGCCATGACGGTGACCATCGAATTCTGCGTCGTCTGAAACTACGAACCACGGGCCACCGGTCTGGCGGCCGAGATTCGCAAGACCTATCCCCAGGCCGACATTAGGCTCATTCAATCTTCCGGCGGTGTCTTCGAAGTGGACGTCGATGGGCGCCGTGTGTTCTCCAAAAAAGCCGCCAAGCGCCATGCCGAGCCCGGTGAGGTGATGCGCCTGATCCGCGAGGCAGTCGCCGGCAAAAAGTGAGATTAGCGATCTCCACCGGCGGCGGCGACGCGCCGGGGCTCAACGCGGTCATCCGCGCCGCCGTGCTGACGGGTGTCCACCGCGGCTGGGAATGCGTCGGCGTCCGACGCGGATTCGGCAGCCTGCTCGGCGAGTCTGAGCTGATGCCGCTCGGTCCCAATGAAGTCCGTGGCATTACCCACCTCGGCGGCACGATCCTCGGAACGTCGAGCCGCGGCAATCCCCTCAAGGAGCGGACGCAGCGAGCGGATGGCTCCTGGGAGGAGCGCGATCGCACGCCCGAGTTGATCGAGTCATTTCGCGCTCATCGGCTCGACGCGTTGATCGCGATTGGTGGGGAAGGCACGCTCGGGCTAGCGCTCGAGCTCTCGAAGCAAGGCCTTCCCGTCGTCGGCGTGCCCAAGACGATCGACAACGATGTCGGCGGCACGGTCGCGACTTTCGGGTTCGACACCGCCGTGTCCACGGCGACGGACGCCATCGATAAGCTGCACTCGACCGCCGAAAGTCACGAACGAGTGATGGTCGTCGAAGTGATGGGCCGCAACGCCGGATTCATCGCGCTCAACGCCGGGGTCGCCGGATCGGCCGACGTGATTTTGATCCCGGAGATTCCGTTCGACATCAACAAGGTCTGCGACAAGATCCGGCGCCGCGAGGCGGAAGGTCGGCACTTCAGTATCGTGGTCGTCGCCGAGGGCGCTGTTCCGAAAGGCGGGGGCGTTTCGCTCATCGATCCCGCGCACGAGCGTCTGGGCGGCATCGCCGACAAAGTGGCGCATTCGATCGAGCAGATGACTGGAAAGGAAACGCGGTCGTTGGTGCTCGGTCACCTTCAGCGCGGTGGCAGTCCGACCACCTTTGATCGAGTGCTTGCTCTGCGCTTCGGCGCCGCGGCAGTCAGGCTCGTGGCCGAACGAAAATTCGGCATGATGGTGGCGCTGCAACCGCCGCGCATCGTGCCGGTTCCCATCTCCGAGGCGATCGCCACTCCGCGGCGCGTACCACTCGACTCCGACACGATCACGACCGCCAGAGACCTCGGCACCAGTTTCGGGGACTGAACAGACAGCCTTCGGCTTCTATATTCCAGCAGTGCGCATCCCTCGCGATCACTTCCTTCCGCCAGATCCCAAAGCATTTCTCGCCGCTGAACCGCCCACCGGTCGCGTCATCGTTATTGCGCCGACGCGGGCGGCCTGCGAAACGATCGAGCTGGCGCTCGGTCTCGAGCTCGAGACGCTCCTCGAACGAGAACATGGTGATGACATTCGGCGATTAGCGGCATCGGGCCAGGGATTCGGCATCGTCGCCGGCACCGGGACAGGGAAGACACTCGCGATTCGCAGCATGGCAGAAACGATTCTCAAGGCGCCACTCAAAGTCGGCGTCGTGAATCGCGAGCGGGAGGCGACACCGGAGACGCCGACCTGGAACGTCGTCATCGTCACGACCGGGATCGCGCGCCGCTGGTTCCAGGACGGCTTGATCACCTCGCACGACACGCTGGTTGTCGACGAAATCCACCAGACGTCAGCCGAGATGGAGCTCTGCCTGGCGCTCGGCAAGCGAGCGCGGTGCCGCTTCATCTGGCTCTCCGCGACGGTCGATCCCACGTTTTACGCTGAGTACCTCGCGTCCGCCGAAGTATTGGAGACTCGGGCATTCGATCCGGCGAAGGCCGCCAGAGTGATCGTCGTCGCCGAACAGCCGCTCGAGTTTTTGAACGATCGGTTCATAAAAGGGGTGATGCGAGAGCGGCGGGGCGTCGCGGTCTTCGTCCCAACCCGCGCTGAAGTCGAGGAGATCGCCGGCGAGCTGGGAGATCGGTGGCCGAACCTGGCAACCGCGTTCTATCACGGCGGCGAACCGATTCGCGTGATTCGACCGTTTCTTGACGGTTTGGTCAAACGTCCGTTCTTGCTCGCCATGACGGCAGCCGGCCAGTCAGCGCTGAACATTCGGGGCCTGAATACGGTCGTGATATACGACGCCCGCTATACGAACGTCGTCGAGCGCGGCAAGAACGTCCTGACACGCTCGTACCTCGGCGCCAATGAGATTCTGCAGATGGCGGGGCGGGTTCACGGGCGCGTCGAGCAGGGCGAGGTTTACATCCTGAGCGATCGGGATCTCGAGTTCGAAGCGCTGCGTCCCACGGCACCGGAGTTTCAGTTGGCTGGCGATGCTGAGCGGGTCGCGATTACCTGCGCAGCTATTGGGGTGGATGCGACCGAGTTGGATCTGCCGGTTCCCCTCGATCGCCGAGCCTATCGCGACAGCGTTGCCATGCTCACCGACCGCGGTCTCATAGACCAAGGCAGGCTAACGAGTTACGGTCGTGAAGTGGAAGCGATGCCGGTAGAGCGTCCATGGGGTGAGCTGCTATACCACGCGGACGAAGCGCTCGTCCCGCTGGTCGCGGTCGCTTCGAATATCGAGTCCCTGCATCGGATGACCCGACCGGAGCGGCAGCTGGGCGGTCTCATCGTCCCGGGCTCCGATCACATCACCGCCTACAATGTCTACGCCGAAGCCGTGAACAAGCACGGATTCTTGGGCGAGGTCTATGGTCTACCGCGCCATCTCTTTCGGGAAGGAGATGTCGAACGCTGGGCCGAAGACCGTGGCGTCCTCGTCAAGGCGATCGAAGACGTGGCTCTCGGAACGGCGTCAGTTTACCGGCAGCTCGAGCTGCCATTACCGGAGAAGCTACCGTACGGCGACCGGAAAACCCTCGAACTTTTTGCTGACCTTTTGGCCAAAATCATGCCGTTCGACCTGGTAATCGATGAGCAGACCTCCGATGGCCGGGAGGCGCGTGTGAGCCGCAGCTCGGTATGCGGCAGTTGGGGAGCCATCGCCGGTACCCTGCGGTATTTCGCCGATCGGTTCGGCGTACCCCGAGCCAGCATCGAGGGAACGCAGATCCCCGAGCGGGCAATTCGCCGGAACGCGCGCCGCGGCCGCCGGGAGGTCGTGTTCGAGCGGCACCGGCGGCGCGAAGGTCTCATGGTCGTTCGCAGCGTCGAGTATTTTGGGTTCACGCTCGACCGGGAAGTCGAGCCATTGCCGAGCAAGTTTCCTCCCGATCTCGCTGCCGCCGCGCGGCAGGCGCTCGTTCAGGCGCTGCTCGCAGGGGAGACGCCTCACCCGGACCAGGGGAAGGTGCGGCGCGCGTTGGAGCGGTTCGGCCATTACTGGCGCCGCTCGGGCGGCAGACTGAGTCAGGCCCATGGCGAGACGCTGGCTGAACGACTTGCCGCTCAGCTCACGCATGTGCAGTCATGGGACGATTTTATCGCAACGCGGCTCAGGCTCGACCCCGAGTCTGAAATCCCCGAAAGCGAGCGCCAGCAACTCGATGCCCTGCCCTCTTCAGTTTTTCTGTATGGTGACCGCGTGCCGGTCGATTACGACGTGGAGCAGGGTGTCGGTGGGGTCGTCCGGCTGCGCCTCAAGGAAGGTCAGGCGAGGCGTCTGCATCCTCGCGACATGCCGCAGTTCGACCGTCCTGTTCGCTTTACCGTGACGCGAGGGAAGCACGAGGCCGTCCGGGCCGACTCGCTCGATGAATTAAGGAAGGGGCTGCGAAGCCTGGGGAGCAGCCATCGGGCGCGGGTGATGCGCGGCGGCCGGCGGCCACGGCGGCGCTAGAACTGCTTTTCCGTTACGTCGAGGAGTGCAAGCCAGAGGGCGTCGTACGCATCACGCACGTCGGCCAGGGGCACACCGGACGCGAGCGCTGCCGCACACCCATCGATCAGGGCATCGCGCGCGGCTTCCTCAAACCCCCCAGTATTGGCCGATCGATCAATAAGTCCCGCCGCGCACAGGCTCAGCCACGCGCGTGCCGTGCCGTTCTCGGCCTGGCGGCGCAACTCCTCCCAGCAGGCGTCGAGCGCGGCGGTGCCCGGTCCATTGCTTAACACTCGGGTGATTGCAGCAGTCCGACTTTCGGCGATCTGCGATGCCGCGGCACGCAGCAACCGGCCACGTGATGCGTAGTGATAGAGGATGAGGCCCTTCACCACGCCGGCTTTCCGCGCCACCGCGTCAAGCGTGAAGGCCTCTACCCCACCGCGCTGCAGCGTTTCGACGGCTGCCGCGAGGATGCTTGACCGGGTGGAACTGGAGTCTTTCGGCATGTTGGTTGGGCGCGGGGGCGCAGGTCAATAATGGGTGCTGACTTGGAAGGCGCAAGCCGAAACCTTTTGCCCAATCGGCGAGTCTCATCCTGACACGATTTTCACACCAGTTGTGACGCTGTATGAAACATTGCCCGTGTAAGCATTGTATGAGGATAACCAACCAATGATCGACAAGGTCGTCAGTCCATCGGGCGCTGCGCCCGCCACCTTTTCCCCACTCGTCCGCGCCGTCATCGATTCGGTCAGCGAAGGTATCGTGGTATTCGATCTCCAGGGCCGCCTGCTCTACGCGAACGCGCCCGCGAGACGCGTCATCGACGGACAAAACGGCGATGTTCGTAATCGCCTGCAGAGTCTCGGCGCGCGGTTCTCGCCACTCAAGAATGGCGCGCAGGCGTTGGGGGAAGCCGCCATTCTTCCCGCGTCCGGACCGCTGACTCTCGCCGAGCGCGAACGCCAGGCCATTACCGACACGCTGCAGGATACGAGCGGCAAACTCGCCGAGACCGCTCGCCGGCTGGGCATCAGTCGCACGACGTTGTGGCGACGGCTCAAGTCCTACGGGATGGACGGCTTTCGCGTCACTCAGTAGCGGTCTAGCTTCACCGGCGGATGGCGTCGCCGCCGGTACCATTCGTCATTGAAGAGTACGTCCGCTGGTCCGATGTGGACTTTGCGGGAATAATTTTCTACGGCTCGTACGTGCGGTTGTTCGAGATCGCTGAGACGGAGATGTTCCGTCACTGTGGTCTTGCCTACAACCGCATGTTCGACCAGTACGACATCTTCCTGCCGCGGAAGGCCGTTCACAGCGAGTTCTACTGGCCCGCCCGATTAGATGACCGCCTGAGGATCGCCGCCTACGTCGGCAAAGTCGGAACGAAGTCGTTGACTCTCCATTTTGACGTGGTGCGCCCGGACGCAGCATCGCTCGGCGCCGCGGGATGGATGGTGCTGGTCTGCGTGGATCGCAGCAGACTCAAACCCCGCGCCCTCCCCGCGGGACTGATCCATGCGCTCGCGCCGCACACGTTGAGCCCCGAGTCCGCGCGCAGCGCGCTGGGAGTCGCAGCATCAGTCCGCTGACACGCCTCCCCGCCCTGCTGCTACTCACCTGGTGCGGTGCGCGCGATGGTGAACCCCTGCGTTTACAGGCAACCGTCGCGTTTCCGCCGCGGGACACCATTCGCTTCGCACTGCCTGCCACAAGCCACCAGTGTTTCAACGACCGATCGGTGCTGCTCGAGGCGGTAAGCCCGCAAGGGTACGGCGTGCTCATGCATTTGCATTACCGCGATAGCCTGACGCCGGGGTCGTATCCGATCGCGGCGCCGGGCGACAGTAACACCGTGCCCCGGTCGACGGTCGCGGTGCGATACCTGGTGCGCGAGGTGACGCACGGTTTTCCAATCGACAGCGGCGCGGTGCGCGTCGAACGGAGTGGTCACGCGGTCAGCGCGCACATCGCCGGATCGGGACTCGAGAACGCGATCCGCGCGCCCGCATGGATCGATTTCCGCGAGGTGCCGTTGAGCAGCGACACGGTGCCCTGTCGCTATCAGCCATGAGCAAGCCCGCGCCGACTCGCATCGGGTTCATCGGATCCGGTTTTGCGCGGCGCGTGCAGCTGCCCGCGCTTGCTTTCGTGCCTGACGCCAAGGCCGTGGCGATCGCCAGCGGACACGTCGCCAATGCCGAGTCGGTTGCGCGCGAGTTCGGCATTGCGCGCGTTTATGACGACGGCGAGGAGCTCGCGCGATCGGACGACGTGGATCTCGTCATCGTCTCGTCCACCCCCGATACGCATGCCCGCTACGCGATCGCGGCGCTCGAAGCAGGGAAGCATGTGCTGTGCGAGAAGCCGATGGCGATCGATGCAGATGAAGCCTCGCAGATGGTGGCAACGTCCGCACAGCACCCTGACAGGATTGCATGGATCGATCATGAACTGCGCTACGAACCGAATCGCCGGCGCGCGCATGAGCTGATCCGCTCTGACGCCATCGGCGAGCTGCGCCACATCGAGCTTTCCTTAAAGCCCTATCTGCGGGGCGACGGACGACCGCAGACATCCGATGCTCCATGGAACTGGTGGTTCGACGCCTCGCGCGGCGGCGGGATTCTGGGCGCCGTGGGTTCGCATCTCATCGATCTCTGCCGCTTCTGGAGTGGGAGCGAAATCACGTATGTGGCGGGTCTGGCGGAGACGTTCATCAGGCAGCGAAAGGATGCGGCGGGGAAGGTGCGACCCGTTACGGCCGATGACTTCGCCAGCTGCGTGCTGCGATCGGCGTCGGGCGCGGTCGCGACCATCACGCTCAGCACTGTCGCGCATCATGGCGACGGCCACATGGGCCAAGTGACTGGGAGTGATGGGACGCTGCGCCTCACGGGTGAGACAAAGCTCGAGCTCGGGAAAGCGGGTGGTCCGCTCGAGGACATTTCGGCTCCAGACGATCTCACCGCTACGATGCGACCGAACAACATGTGGGCGCGCTCGTTCGTGCGGCTGCTGCGCGACATGGTACGGGTGATCGGAGGCGGATTGGCCGAGGGAGAGCCCGCGACATTCCACGACGGCTTGCAGGTGCAGCGCGTGCTGGACGCGGTCCGTGCCGGCCAGGGGGCGGGGGCGGGGGCGGGAGCGAGAGCGAGGGCGGGAGCGGGGGCGCGCGGTGTGCAGTTAGATTGACCGCGTGGAACAGACCTACTTTCGCAAGGGATTCGGTCTCAAGGGCGCCATCGAAGGCGCGCTTGCGGCCGATTATCACAGCCGGGTCGTCGACGCGATTCGGGCGTCGGGCTACGTGCTCGAGGTTGGGGATCTCACGTTCCGGCTCGCGGGTGAATTCGGGTTCTGTTACGGCGTCGATCGCGCGGTGGAATACGCCTACGAGACCCGCACGAAGTTTCCGGGCAAACGCACGTTCCTCGTCGGCGAAATCATTCACAATCCGCACGTCAACCAAAAGTTGCAAGCGATGGGTGTGCAGTTTCTGCACCGGCCGGCGGGGCGGGAGGGGCGGGATGGTGAGTTCGATTTCAGCGCGGTGACGGCCGGCGATGTGGTCATTCTGCCGGCGTTCGGGGTCACCGTGCGGGATTTCGAGCGCCTGCGCGCGATCGGGTGTGTGCTCGTAGACACGACGTGCGGCTCCGTGCTCAACGTCTGGAAGCGCGTGGAGTCCTATGCGCGCGATGGCTTCACAGCGCTGATTCACGGCAAGAACTACCACGAAGAAACCAAGGCGACGTCCAGCCAGGTGACCAAATATCCTGGCGGCAAATATCTCGTGGTCCGCGACATGGCCGAGGCGCGTTTGGTCTGCGATTACATCGAGGGCAAGGAGCAGGGGGTGGGAAGCAGGGAACGGTTTCTGAAGCACTTCAAGGGCAAGACATCTCCCGATTTCGATCCCGATCGCGATCTCCAGCATGTTGGCGTGGCCAATCAGACGACCATGCTATCCGGTGAATCTCTGGCGATTGCCGGTGAAGTGCGGAACAGCATGTCCCGCCGCTGGGGTGAGCCGGCACTCAGCGCGCATTTCCGCACCTTCGACACGATCTGCTCGGCAACGCAGGAACGCCAGGATGCGGTGCTGCGATTGATTGCCGCGCCGCTCGATCTCATGGTGGTGATCGGTGGCTACAACTCGAGCAATACGACCCATCTCGCCGCGATCTGCCATGAGAAAGTCGCGACCTATCATATCGAGGATGCTGCCTGCATCGACATCGAAACGCGAAGCATCCGGCACCGGCCTGTCGGAACACATAGTTCGGAAGTGCGGCGCGAGAGCTGGCTGCCGGACGGTCCCGTGACGATCGGTGTCACCGCCGGCGCGTCGACCCCCAACAACAAGATCGGCGAGACCATCGAGCGCATTGCGGCTTTGCGAGGCTTATCGCTAGACCATCTCGTGAAGGCCGCCGGCCAGCCGCGCTGAATTCAAATGGGCCAGCTGGGATTGTCCCCAAGAATCGACTGAGCATTGAGCACGATCCGCCACATCCCCTCCGCGCGACCGATCGACCGCACCAGAGCCGATGAGCGACCTTCGGGCGTCTGGCGGTATTCGTCCCACCTGGCGCTCGTGTTGGGTGGAGGAGGCGCGCGGGGTGCGTATCAGATCGGCGTCCTGGCCGGGCTCGCGGAGCGCCTTCCAGGCCTTGCGTTCCCGATTATCTCCGGCACATCGGTGGGGGCGATCAACGCGATTTATCTGGCGGCCCACCTCGGCGGGCTCGACGAGAATGTTGCCGGCCTGCGCCAGGCGTGGGGCCGGCTGACCACCGACGGGGTCTATCAGGTCCGACTGTTCAGTCTGATTACCGCCCTCGCCCGCATGGGACTCAAAGGCGCGATCGGTGTGGGCGGCGGTCCCGGCGGCGTGCGTGGACTGGCGGACACCAAGCCGCTCCGTGACTTCCTGAGCGGCGCTGCCGATCTGCGTGGCGTCACGGCCAACATCACGAACCAACGGTTGCGCGCGGTGGCGATCAACGCGACATCGTATACCTCGGGCCGGGCGGTGTCGTTCGTGCAGGCAGCCGCCGAGATCCCGATGTGGGAGCGCGTGCAACGGCTGGCAGTGCGAACCCAGCTCACCTTCGATCATGTCATGGCATCCGCGGCCCTACCGCTGATGTTCCCGGCCGTGAAAATCGGGAATGAGTTTTACGGGGATGGCAGCGTGCGGCAGATGGCTCCGCTCGCCCCGGCGCTGCATCTTGGCGCCCGCGCGATTCTCGCTATTGGTTTGCGAACGGCACGCCCACCTCGTCTAGTCTCCCCCGACATGAACGCGCCCACCGCCGCGGAAGCAGTAGGATTGCTCTTCGACGCGATCTTCCTCGACGCGCTCGAGGCTGATGCCGAGCGGCTCGATCGCATCAACAATATCCTTGCGGCACTGCCTGAAGGCGTGCCGGTCCCCGACGGTTTGCGGCCGGTGGAGCTCCTCTTGATCCGCCCCACGCGCGATCTGAGCCAGCTCGCCGCGGGCCGTACACACCTTTTGCCCGCGAACGTCCGCCACGCCGTTCGCGCGCTCGGTGGAAACAACGCGGGAGCCGGGGAGATGCTGGGGTTCGTGCTGTTCCACCCGGACTACACCTCGCTCCTCATGGAAGCAGGATACGAGGACGTGGGCACGCAGTGGCCCATCATCGAGAAGTTCTTCGAGAAGCTCGAGCGGATCCCCAAACCCTGAGTCTTCGGGTTATATTTGGTCGTTATGCCGCTGTCGCTTTTCCATCCGGTCATCGAGCACTGGTTCTCCAAGCGCTTCGAGCAGCCTACCGAGCCGCAGCAGCGGGCGTGGCCCGTCATTCACAATGGCAGCGATGTACTGATCGCCGCGCCAACCGGCTCAGGCAAGACGTTTGCTGCCTTCCTCGCGGCCATCGACAGCCTGGTTCGACAGGGGCTCGCCGGCCAGCTGAAGGACGAGACGCAGGTCGTTTACGTCTCGCCGTTGAAGGCGCTGTCGAACGACGTCCAGAAAAACCTGTCCGAACCTCTGGCGGAGATCCGCGAGCGCCTGCAGGCGGAAGGGTTGCCCGACGTCGAGATTCGCACGCTGGTTCGCACGGGCGACACGCCGCAGTCCGAGCGGCAGGCGATGCTCAAACAGCCGCCGCACATCTTGGTTACCACTCCCGAATCGCTGTATCTGATTCTCACGTCCGAGCGCGCCCGCGAGATGCTGCGCGGTGTGCGAACCGTGATTGTCGATGAAATTCATGCCGTCGCACGGGACAAGCGCGGCAG
>DASZNX010000542.1:0-5541 GCA_035551075.1 Gemmatimonadales bacterium
CATTTGAGCGACCGTCGGAATCAGGCGTTGCTGCTGGCAAATCATGGCGCTGTGACGATGGGTAGGACGCTCGACGAGGCCTGGATTCGCATGGAAAGTCTCGAGCACGCGGCGCGGATCATTACCGCAGCGCGCACGGTCGGTGAGCCGAAACCGCTGACCTCCGAGGCTGTTGAACGACTGCAGCGGGAGAGGGAGGGGGAGGGGGATGGCTAAAGGATCGTCTAAGAACGCTGCCGCGATCGAGCGGTTGCTGGAAGAGCGTCGCCAGTACGAGGCATGGCTTGCGCGCATCAAGGCATCGGCCGACTCGGCGTCGGAGGACGTTCGTAAGCGCGTGAAGGCCGATTACGAAGCACGGCTCAAAGGCGTCATGGAGGAGCTCAAGTCGCACGCCGAAGCCGCCCAGCAGTTGATCGCGCAGCGGAAAGAGACGCTGCGCGAGCTTCAGAAAAAGGAAAAGGCGGCGGCGGAACGACTGGCGGAGACCGAGCTGCGCCACGAAGTCGGCGAATACGACGAAGCGCAGTGGGCGCAGGTGCACAAGGATGCCCTCGCCGACCTCGGAGCGGCCCGCGACGAGTTAATGGACGTCGAGCGCGATATCACCCGGCTCGCCGAGTTGGATGCGCTCGTGAAATCGAAACCGACCGCCCCCGCCCCCGCCAGAGGGCAAGCGGGTGAGCTCACGCTCACGCCGCCGCCGCCCCCCAAAGCCGAGAGGCGCAAAACGCCGATCGACGAATTGGCATTTCTGAAGTCAGTGACCGAAGATGACAAGAACGCACCTTCGCCGCGGCGCGCGAGCGGCGCGCAGTATCAGGTGGATCGGGAAGTCACGCCCGAAGCGCCGGCAAACGCGGACGCCGAGGTCGAAAAGACTCTCAAGTGCCGCGAATGCGGGACAATGAATCTGGCGACGGAGTGGTACTGCGAAAACTGCGGCGGCGAGTTGGCGGCGATGTAATTACGACGCTTTTGCCTTGAGCTTTTTCACGAGGGCCGCCAGGCGCGATTTCTGCCGGGCGGCGTTGTTTTTGTGAATCAGTCCCTTGCGCGCGGCGCGATCGAGGACGCGCGCGGCCAGCGCATAGGCGACGGCGGCGGCATCGGCGGTCGCGGCGGCGCGGACTCGCTTCAATGCGGTGCGGAGCGAGGAGCGCTGCGCGCGGTTGCGCTCGGTGCGGGCGCGCGCTTGGCGCAGCGCTTTTTTCGCGGATCTGATTTTCGGCATGGCGCAGAAGGTAGGCGGTAAGTTGCGTCGGGTCAAGGCTCTACGTTATGTTAGGCCGTGTCGTTAGAAGACATTCTGCTGCTCGTTCCAGTCCTGCTGTTTTCCGTCGTCGCGCACGAGTACGCGCACGGGGAAGCGGCGTATCGGCAGGGTGATACGACCGCCTACATGCTGGGCCGGCTCACGCTGAATCCCCTCAAGCACATCGATCCGTTCCTGACGATCATCCTGCCGGTGCTGCTGATTTCCATGGGCGGCCCGCCATTCGGCGGCGCCAAGCCCGTGCCGGTGAATCCGCGTAACTACCGCAACTACGTCACCGGCGACATCATCGTCTCGCTCGCCGGCATCTTCACCAATCTCGTGCTGTTCGTGCTGTGTGCGATCGGATTCGCGCTGGTCGGCCTCCTGGGGCACGCCGTCGGAGCGCTCGGAGGCACGATTCCGCTGCTGCAGCGCATGATGTTCATCGGGATGTGGGTGAATACCGCGCTCGCGTTTTTCAATCTGATTCCGATCCCACCACTCGACGGCAGTCACGTACTAAAGCACATGCTGCCCCCGGCAGCGGGAATGAAGTTTCGACAGCTCTACGTGTTTGGCATTTTCCCGCTGGTGCTGATCGTCTGGCTCCTTCCGGGCGTAGTGAATGCCTTCATGTGGCCCGCGCGGGCGTTGATGAATGCGGCGATCAGCGTCGTCGGTGGCTTGGCCCTGCCGGGGACGCTGTGACAACGCCGATGCTGAACCAGGGCAGTGCCGGGGGTTTCGTCGTCGAGCTGGAAAAGTTCTCCGGCCCGCTCGACCTGCTATTGCATCTGATTCGTGAGGACGAAGTCGACATCACCGATCTCCCGATTGCGAAAATCGCGGACCAGTTCCTCTCCGTCATCAACGAGCTTGGCCTCAATCAGGCCGCCGACTATCTCGAGATGGCGGCGCGGCTGCTGCGCATCAAGGCGCAGATGCTGCTGCCGCGGCGCCTGGGCGACGATGAATGGGAGGATCCGCGCGCCGAGCTGGTCCGCCGGCTGCTCGAATACCAGCAGATTCGCGAGTTGGTGGACTGGTTGGGTCACGCGGCGTCCGCCCGAGCCGAGCGCTTTGGCCGCGGCTACGAGGCACCCCCTCCCGATGCGCCGCCCCCGCCGCTGCAGATCGATCTCAACGACCTGCTGGCCGCCGCGGAGCGCGTGATCGCGCTGATTCCGGAACCGATGCTGCACCGCGTCGTGCCGCGCCCGCTCGACGTCGAAGGCGCGACCGCGCGGATCGTGGGGCTGCTCGAGAAACACGAGACGTTCGGGTGGTCTGAAGCGGTTGGCTCCCAGGCAACGATCGTGGATGTGCTCTCCACGTTCATCGCGCTCCTCGAGCTCGCCAAGCGGAGCACGCTGACGCTCTCCCAATCCGAGCCGTTCGGTCCGATGGTGATTACGCGTGGAACCCCTCGCGAAGCTGCTTGAAGCCGCGCTGTTCGCGGCATCACGTCCCCTGACGCTCGAGGAGCTCGCGTCGCTGGACCCGAGCGCGGATGACCAGGCCGTCCGTGCGGCGATTGCCGCGCTGCAATCGGCCTATGGCGACGCGCACGGCGTCGAGCTGGTCGAGATCGCGGAGGGGTGGCAATTCCTCACCCGGCCCGAGTATGCCGAGACGATCGAGCGCGCGCAGTTCGCGCTGCGGCCGCGCCGGTTGTCACCCGCGGCGCTCGAAACGCTCGCGATCATCGCGTATCGCCAGCCCGTCGGACGGCTCGAGATCGACGAGATCCGCGGCGTCGATTCGGGCGCCGTGATGGACAAGCTCGTCGAACGCGGCCTGATCGAAGTCGTGACACGCGGCGAGGGCCTCGGACGTCCGCTGCTCTACGGCACCACGCCCTCGTTCCTGGAGATTCTCGGCATCAAGGATCTGGAGGACTTGCCGCGGCTCGAAGAGCTGTCCGTGGCCCTCCGCCGTCCCACCCCCGTCGAAGAAGAAGAATGACGTTGATGCGCCTGCAGCGCGCCCTGGCGCGCGCGGGCGTGGCGTCGCGCCGCAAAGCGGAGGATTTGATTCGCGCGGGCCGCGTGCGCATCGATGGCGAGCAGGCGACCATCGGCATGAGTGTGGATCCCGAGGCGCAGCGCATCACCGTGGACGGTCGCGCCGTGCGCGGCGCGACGCGGACCACGTGGATCGCCCTCAACAAACCCCTCGGATACGTCGTCAGCCGCTCGGACCCCGAAGGGCGGCGCACCGTCTTCTCGCTCCTCCCCAAGGTCCCCGGCCTCACGTACGTTGGACGGCTGGACGTCATGACCTCGGGCCTCCTGCTCCTCACGACCGATGGCACGGCGGCTCACCAGATGATGCACCCGCGGTACGAAGTGCCGCGCACGTACTGGCTGGGCGTCCATGGCGCCGACGCCGCGGCGATCCGCGCGGCTCTGGCACAACGGATCGTCATCGATGGGCGCGCGGTCCGGGTCGTGGAGTCGCGCGTGCGTCCCGCCGGCAGATCCGTCGAGATCGAGCTGACGCTCGCCGAAGGACGCCAACGCATCGTGCGGCGCATGGCGGAGGCGCTCGGGCTCAAAGTGGAATGGCTGCACCGCGTGGCGTACGGCCCCATCCGGCTCGGCAAGCTCCCGGAGGGGCAGTGGCGCGAGCTCACCCGACAGGAGATTCAGGCGATCGAGCGACTGCATGGAGCTCGGTGATCGAACGGTAATGCTGCTCGGCGGCAGTGGCCTCGTGGGCCATGCCGTTGCGCGGCGCGTGCTGGAAGCCGATCCGCCCCCGCGGCGGCTCGTGCTCGTCGCGTTATACGAAGATGAAGTCCGCGCCGCCGCGCGCGCACTCGAACCGTACCGCGGCAGCGTGATGATCGATGTCGAATGGGGCAACGTCTTCATGCCCGCCGACGTGGCGCGTCTCGACCTGTCCGTCGTGATGTCGAGCGCCGAGCATCGCGCGCTCGTGTTGGGAGACCTGTACGGCGATCTGACGGACCAGGTGTTGGCGCGCAGCTTGCTCTTTCAGCTGCTGCTGCGATACAAGCCCGACGCCGTCGTGGACAGCATCAATACCGCGACCGCGTTCGCGTATCAGGACATTTTTCACAGCGCGCGCCAGATGCACGAGCGCTCGAAACGCGGCGCCGTCGATCAGGCGGTCGTGGAGCAGCATCTGCTGCGCCTCACGCTGCCCCAGCTGATCCGGCACGCGCAGATCATCACCGAAGGTCTCAATCGCGCGGGGACCAGGTCCTACATCAAAATCGGGACGAGCGGCACGGGTGGGATGGGATTCAACATTCCGTACACGCACTCCGAGGAAAAGCCGAGCCGGACGTTGTTGACGAAGTCAGCCGTCGCGGGGGCGCACTCGATGCTGCTGTTTCTGCTCGGCCGCACGCCGGAATCGCCGGTCACGGTCGAGATCAAGCCCACCGCATCGATTGCGTGGCGGGAAGTCGCATACGGACCGGTGCGACGGAAAGGCAAACCGATCCCGCTCGTCGATTGCGAGACGCCGGTGCTGCTCAAGGATGCGTTCAAGGACGACGCTCGGCCCTGGCGTGAGCTCGGTCGTCCGCTCGCCGGCGTATACATCGACGTCGGAGAAAACGGACTCTTTGCCCGCGACGAATTCGAGACGGTCACGGCGCTCGGACAGATGGAATTCATCACGCCCGAAGAAGTAGCGGATTATGTGATGATGGAGCTCCAGGGCCGGCCGACGGGGAAGGACGTCATCGCGGCGCTCGATGCGGCGACGGCGGGACCCACCTATCGCGCCGGCGTGCTGCGGCGCAACGCGGTCGGCCGCCTGCGCGCGCTCGAAGAACGCGAAGACAAACGCGGCGTGGCGTACGAGATGCTCGGCCCGCCACGGCTCACCAAAATGCTCTATGAAGCGTACCTGTGCCGGCGCCTGTGTCCGAGCGTACGCGCACTCGCCGAAAGCAAAGCGCCGGGCTTGGCGACTGCCGCCTATCGCCTGCTGCAGGACGATGCGGCGCTCCGGCAGCACATTATTTCGGTCGGGCTGCCCATCGTGGCGCCCGATGGAAAGCATATCTATCGCGGCAGCACGATTGTCGTGCCTCCGGACGGAAACGGCGATCCGCTGAGTGTGGCGCCGCGGGGCTGGGTGGATCTCCGTCCCGATCACTTCGGCGTCTGGATCAATCGCGCCGGCGCCATGGTGCGCGATGCCGGCGTGCGGGCGACCGGCCCGCAGAGCTCGGGGAGTGATGTCGACTGGAACGCCATCGAGCCCGATGACGCGATCGAGCCCTCGCGGTTTGCGACGTGGGT
>DASZNX010000543.1:0-2752 GCA_035551075.1 Gemmatimonadales bacterium
GGTGATTCGGCGGATGGCTTTCCCGGCGTTCCAGGTTGGGGCGAGAAAGCGGCCAGCACGCTGCTCGGGCGTTACAGCCATCTCGAAGATATCCCACCCGCGTCGACCGGGTGGGCAGTCACGATCCGTGGCGCCGTGCGACTGTCCACCGCGCTCGAGGCGAATCGCGAGCTGGCCATGCTCTTTCGCCGCCTCGCCACGCTTCGGGATGACGTGCCCGTGTTCGGCGATGTCGATGAATTACGGTGGCGCGGCGCGCATCCGGAGTTCGAGCGTGTTGCCGAACGAATCGCCGCGCCGAACTTGTGGGAGCGCGCTCGCCGCATCACTCCGAGGGATTAAGTCCGCAAGTCACTACCGCGCGGCGTTTCACAAGACATTTATGAGATAATGAATCGGCTCGCGATCCTCGCGGGTGTTCTCGCGCTCGCTTTTGCTCCCGCCGGTCCGGAGGGCGTTCCGGTCCGCTGGGCTGAGGGGTCGGTGCACGGGTTTGTCGAGCTGCACACACAGTCGGGCGATCTGCTGGCACGCGGCGACCTGCTGCAGGCGCCGCGCGACTCCGACGTCAAGACCGAGCTGATCTTTCACTTCTCCGATAGCTCGCTCTTCCATGAAACGGCGACGTTCACGCAGGCGAAAGTGTTTCGCCTGAAGACCTACCAACTCGTCGAGCGTGGCAAGGCGTTCTCCGAGGACCTCGATGTGACGGTATCGCAGGACGGGAAGTACAGCGTGAAAACCAAGTCGCACAAAGATGGAAAGGAACAGGAGTATACCGGCAAGCTCGACCTGCCCGTCGATACTTACAATGGTCTGATTCCCGTCATCGGAAAGAACATCGATCGCCAGACGAGTCGCACCGTGCACATCGTCGCGTTCACTCCGAAGCCGCTGGTCATTCCGCTCGAAATCGCTCCGGCGCAGACGGAAACCGGCGTGGTGCGGTTCACGCTCAAGCCCAAGCTCAACCTCGTGCAAAAAATCGGCGCCGCGCTCAAACATCAATCGCCGCCCGACAGTCATCTCTGGATCATGACGGACGGTGTGCCGACGTTCTTGCGTTTCGAGGGGCCGCTTTATTCGGGACCGGTCTGGCGGATCGAGCTCACGGGTCCTCCTCACTCGGCCCGGTCGTCTGCGGAATGAAGTTCTGCTTTCCGCGCCTGCTTGGAGTCGTCGCCATTCTGATTGGCTGTAGTCGCAGTGAGGCGGGACAACAGAACCGCACGCGACCGCCGGCCCCTGACGATAGTGGCACCACCAGCGCCAAACTTGACTCGTCCGGCGTGACCCCGGCCGAAATCGCGCTCGGCGATAGCGTGTTCAATGGACTCGATGGCTCCGGAATTTGCGCTACCTGTCACGGACAAAACGGCGTCGGCACCGGAGCAGCCCCCACCCTGAACGACAACAACTGGATCAACGGCGACGGCAGCCGGGGATACATCGAAGGCACCGTCTACCAGGGCGTGCCGAATCCGACCCAACATCCCCTGCCCATGCCGGCCTTCGGCCACACGTTGACCGAGCGCCAGCTCCATGCCGTCGCCGCGTATGTTTTCGCGCTGAGTCATGGCGGAGTCCGCAAGCGATGACCAGCAGCGGAGTCCCGATCCAGGACGCCGTTCCCGAAGTGTTTGTGATCCCGACCGACGCCCCCGAGTCCGATGGAACGTTCGAGTGGAACAGCACCACGCTCATCGCCGTCACGGTGTCGGCCGGGGGAGAAGAGGGCCTTGGGTACACATACGGCCACCGCTCCGGGGCACTGGTCATCACCGAGACGCTGGCACCGGTCATCCGCGGACACGATGCCATGGCGGTGGACGCATGCTGGCGGGCGATGGTTCACCAGGTGCGAAACGTCGGCCTGCAAGGCATCGCGGCGACCGCGATCTCGGCGGTCGACAGCGCACTCTGGGATCTCAAGGCGCGGTTGCTCGGCGTCCCTCTGGTCACGCTGCTTGGCTCGGTCCGCGATGCCGTACCGATCTACGGCAGCGGCGGGTTCACTTCCTATCCCGAGTGGCGACTGCGCGACCAGCTCGGCACGTGGATTGAGCAAGGAATCCGTAGCGTCAAGATGAAAGTTGGCCGCGAACCGACGGCCGACCCTCATCGGGTGACCGCCGCACGCGAGGCGATAGGTCCCGATGCAGAGTTGTTCGTGGACGCGAATGGCGGCTACACGCGCAAACAGGCACTCGGCCTCGCGTCTGCGTTTCGCGATAGCGGCGTGAGCTGGTTCGAGGAGCCGGTGTCTTCGGATGACCTCGACGGGCTCCGCTTGTTGCGCGACCACGCGCCGGGAGGGATGGAGATTGCCGCCGGCGAGTATGGCTTTGACGTGTGGTACTTCCGCAGAATGCTCGAGGCTGGCGCCGTGGACGTGCTGCAGGCGGATGCCACGCGCTGTTGCGGGATCACCGGCTTTCTCCATGCCGCGGCGTTGTGCGAGACCGCCATGGTGCCGCTGTCGGCCCATACGGCGCCTTCACTGCACGTGCATTTGGGATGTGCCTTGAATCGGATGCGACACCTCGAGTGGTTCCACGATCATGTGCGCATCGAGCAGATGCTGTTCGCCGGCGCGCCGGTGCCGGATCACGGCCAACTGCGACCCGACCGATCCCGCCCCGGTATGGGCCTCGAGCTGAAGCGGGCGGATGCCGCGCGGTATGCCGCGTGACCGGGCGAGACTCGAACGCGCGCTCCGGGCGGCGCTGCGCGGCGAGGTTCGATTCGATGA
>DASZNX010000544.1:0-4201 GCA_035551075.1 Gemmatimonadales bacterium
GAGGCCGACGTCCTGAGCGCGATCCGCGGCGCCGCTGGTGGCCCTGTCGCGGAAGGCGCCGTCGGCGCAGGGCGAGGTACTGTCGCCTTCGGTTGGAAAGGCGGCATTGGGACCGCGAGTCGCAAGCTCCCGGCGCAATTCGGTGGTTGGACGGTCGGGGTCCTGGTGCAAACCAATTTTGGTGGTGACCTGTTGATTGCCGGTGTGCCGGTAGGTCGGGAATTGCGGGAAATGGAACACGGGACACGGAGCTCGGGAGACGGCTCGATCATCATGGTCTTGGCCACCGATGCTCCGCTCGATCATCTGCGGCTCGAGCGCCTGGCCAATCGCGCACTTGCCGGCCTCGCGCGCACCGGCAGCTCTATGAGCAACGGCAGCGGCGACTACGTCATCGCCTTTTCCACCGCCCGACCTCGACCGCCGTCGTTCGCCCCCGCCCCCGACCGCCTTGTGGATACCATCGCGCTCGTACGCAATGACGCGATGTCCGGACTCTTTCAGGCGGCCATCGATGCGACCGAGGAAGCCATCGACAATTCCGTGTTGCGCGCGGAGACTGTCCGGGGCTATCGTGGCGTGGTGCAGGCCCTCCCCGTCGATTCCGTCGTCACGATTCTCAAACGTCACGGAGCGATCCCGCGATGATTGAAGGTCTGTCCGCCAATCTCCAGCACCTCGAAACATCCGCGACCATCGCCATTTCGGCCGAGGCGAAGCGCCGCAAGGCGGCGGGCGAAGATGTCATCGATCTGGGCGCGGGCGAACCTGATTTTCCGACGCCGCCGATTCCCGCGGACGCCGGAGTTCGCGCGATCAAGGACGGCAAGACCCATTACTCCGCGAACGAAGGGATTCTCGAGCTGCGCGCGGCGGCCGCGACCCACCTCTCGTTACTGTCCGGCGGGCGGCCGGTGAATGCCGATCACATCGTCGTGTCGAACGGGTCCAAGCAGTCGCTCTTCAACGCCTGCTTTACGCTCTTCGGCCCCGGCGACGTCGTTGCGATTCCGGCGCCCGCGTGGGTGTCGTATCCGCAGATCGTGCACCTCGCGCGGGCGCGACCCGTGATGATCGCCGGCGACCCCGAATGGAGTCTCAAGGCGAGCGTCAACGATCTCGAGCGGATGCTGCCCGGGGCCACCGGACTGATCCTCTGTTCACCGTGCAATCCGACCGGCGCGGTGTACACGCACGCGGAAATCCGCGCGATCGCGCAATGGGCCAAAGCGAGAAACGTGTGGGTGATCGCGGACGAGATTTATCGCCGCATCCACTACGGCACTGGGCCGGCGCCTTCCTTCCTCGATTTGCCCGACGATCTGCTCGAGCGCGTCGTGCTGGTCACGGGCGTCAGCAAGACGTACGCGATGACCGGCTGGCGGATCGGTTTCGCGCTCGCGCCTGCCAAGATCGCGAGGGCGATGGCGGCGCTCCAGTCGCACACCACCACCGGCGCGAATCATCCGGCGCAGTTCGCCGCCGCCGCGGCCCTGAGCGACGAGCGGGTCGAGCAGGACGTCGCCCGTATGGTCGGGGAATTTCGCAAACGCCGCGACCTGGTCGTCTCACGCTTCCGCCAGGATCTTCCGGGTGTGGAGTTCGTCGATCCGCTTGGAGCATTCTACTTCTTCTTCAGGGTGGACTCGTTCGGCAAGATCACGGGGACGGATTTCTGTACCCGCCTGATCACCCAGACCGGTGTGGCGCTGGTGCCGGGCGCGGCATTCGGGGACGATCGGTGGGTCCGGCTGTCTTATGCGGCGGCGACCGATTCGATCAGGCAGGCCCTCGATCGAATCGTGGGGTTCGCGCGAAAACTCGGGGATTGAAGTTGGCTAGAGTTTTTGTGTGCGGTGCGACAAAACCTCAATCCCCTTGTCGGTCATCAAGCAGTCATCCTCGATCCGCACGCCGAATTTGTTGAGCTGATAGATCCCTGGTTCGTCGGTGAAGACCATGCCGGGCTCGATCCGCGTCTCGTTGCCTTCCACCATGTATGGCGGCTCATGCCCGTCCATGCCCATGCCATGGCCCAGCCGGTGCGTGAAGTACTGCCCGTATCCGGCATCGGTGATCACCTTCCGCGCGGCGCGGTCCAGCTCCTGGCATTGCGTCGTAAATGGCTTGCCCGTTTCGATCGCGGCGGTCTGCGCGTCGTGGACGATGTTGTAGACCTTTTTGAATTCGTCGGTGGGTGCGTCACCGAACCAGATCGTCCGTGTGATGTCCGACGTGTAGCCTTCGATGCGCGAGCCGGCGTCGATCAGCACGACGGTCTCCTTGACTAGCTGCCCCGCCGAGGGGCCGCCGTGGGGAAGCGCGCTCGAGGGGCCGAATTGCACGAGCCCGCCGCCGGGCGAGCCGCGATTGCCCATCTCCCGCGACAGCAGCGCCGCCACGTCTTGCTCGGTCATGCCGGCAGTAAGTTGGGAAAATGTCGCGGCTATGGAGGCCTCGGTGGCGGCGATCGCACGTCGAATGAGCTCCACTTCCTCGGGGCGCTTGATGATCCGCAGGCGCTCGGTGATGGGCGCGCCGTTGACGAATTTCCAGCCGCCGAGTTTATCGGCGAGCCGCAGATAACTCTGATATGAGGTGGTCGGTTCGACCGCTACGGTCCCGTAGCGGTGTTTGGGCTTCATCTCGGCGCCGGCCTTGCCCACGAGGTCCCACGGATCGTCCTGCTCCTGCCAACCGCGTACGTCGCTGATCGTGCTGTTGCGCTTGATGCGCTCGACCTCGAAGGAGGGACAGACGAGTGCCGGCGTGCCCGCCACCGGAATCATCAGCAGAATGAGCCGCTCGCTGCGCCCGGGGTTATAGCCCGTGAAATACTGGAAATTCGTGCTCGGCTCGACGGCGAGCATGTCGAGCTTGCGCGTCTTGAGCTCCTCCTGCGCGCGCGCGATGCGCTCGGTGAAGACGCCGGGGCCGAGAGCGGGCGTCTGATTGCGGATTGCGGGATGCGGATTGCGGATTGGGATAAGACCGGACGCTTCGTCAATCCGCATTGGTCCCGTCACCGCAACCGCTCCGGCAACCGTCAAGAACTCGCGTCGTTCCATGGTGCAGCTATATTACGCAGCCTCTTCTCGCACAGGAAGCGCGTCACCGCATGCATTTCGAAGCGCACATCGCACCACTGAACGGCAAACTTCCGAAGGTGACGTACCGCTGGGATCCTGAGACCGACATTCTCACCGTGGCCTGCAAGGGCGGCCCCAAGGGGAACGGGATGAACGGCACGGTCGATCTCGAGGGCGGCGACGGCTCGTTCGTGGTCATCGACGTGGCCGGTGGCGCGCTGCGCGGGGTCGACGTCGTGAACTGGCCCGAGGATGTCCGCACCGTTGCGTCGCTCGCGCCGCCGGACGCGACGAAGGATGGGCAGGTGACGTTCCCCGATCGTCGCGCCCAGGCCGGCGTCGAGGCCGTCGAGCTCGACACGGCGCTGACCGTCGATAAAAACCAGGCGGAATCGGTATTTCACATCCGCGTCGGCCGGCAGCGTCCCACCACGATCGTGCGCGTGGCCGATCATCTGCTGGTCGAAATCGACAAGCAGTCCCGCATCGCGGGGCTCTGGCTGCTGGAAGTTCCCCCCTTCCCGAACGTCGAAGCTACGGCGTAGTGGACGAAAGATTCGAGCGCTACGTCACCAGGCTGTTCGCCGCTGAAGATCCGATTCTCTCGAAAATCCGCGCGCGTCACAAATCGGCGCAGCTTCCCGCGATCAATGTGTCACCCGAAGAGGGCAAGCTGCTGCATCTCCTGCTCCTGCTCGTGCAGGCGAAGAACGTGCTGGAAATCGGCTCGTTGGGAGGCTACAGCGGCGTGTGGTTGGCGCGTGCGCTCCCCACGGGCGGAAGGCTCACCACGATCGTGCGCGTGGCCGATCATCTGCTGGTCGAAATCGACAAGCAGTCCCGCATCGCGGGACTCTGGCTGCTGGAAGTTCCCCCCTTCCCGAACGTCGAAGCTACGGCGTAGTGGACGAGAGATTCGAGCGCTACGTCACCAGGCTGTTCGCCGCTGAAGACCCGATTCTCTCGAAAATCCGCGCGCGGCACAAAGCGGCGAAGCTTCCCGCGATCAACGTATCAGCCGAAGAGGGCAAACTGCTGCATCTCCTGCTGCTGCTCGTGCAGGCGAAGAACGTGCTGGAAATCGGCTCGCTGGGAGGCTACAGCGGCGTGTG
>DASZNX010000545.1:0-4911 GCA_035551075.1 Gemmatimonadales bacterium
GACGTGTCCATCAATCGCTCCACCACCTGCACCGCGTTGAGATCGGGCAACGCATAATCGAGCACCACCAGGTCCGGCTCCACCCGCCCGATCTCCAGCAACCCGTCCACGCCCGTCGCAGCCGCGACCACCTCGAGCTCCGGCGCGTCATGCTCCAGCGTCTTCACCAGCGCCCGGAGGTACGCCGGATCGTCCTCCACGACCACCACCGTCTCCTTCTCCCGCGTCAGCGCGAGCTCGTGCGGCACCGGCATTCCGTGCACCGTCAGAAACTCAATCAGGTCGATCGACGCGACACGCCGCCGCCCCGTCGGCGTGCGATGCCCCTTCAAGTGACCCTGATCGATCCAGCTCGCAACCGTCGCCGGCGTCACCTGGAGCACGCGCGCGACTCGTTGCGTCCCCCAATACCGCTTGGTTTTAAGCGAATTCACGAAATGGGTAATACCGCTAAAACAAGAAGTCCGCTAGTTGGGTCTAGCCCTTAAGGGGGAAGTCGTTACTGACATCGAGACGGCGGATAGACGCCGAGCCGCCGAGTCGCTAAGCGGTTGTGAGGAGCGAGGTTACAGATTAACGCCGGGCGTCTACCCAGCGATTGGTCGCATCGAGCACCGCGAGCACGGCGCTACGTTCGGGCGCTTCGCGGATTTCGCACGTTCCGGTGAGCAATTGCGCCTCCCGCCCGCCGAGTCCGTGAACGGCGACTAGCACGAACTTGCGATCGAACGCGTCGAGGATCGTGGCGCCCTCGAGCGCGAGCGAATTGTCCGGCAGCAGATCGTCAAGACATGTGGTCGCCGCGCGCGCCGCCGCCTCCACCCGATTGCGCAGCGTGTCGGTCCCGACCTCCTCGGCCTGCGCCTCCTTGTCGCCGAAGCCGAGCTTCACGCGCACCATCACGCGCTGCGGCCGCTCGGCCGGCCGCACCTCGAGACTCTTGAACACCACGACCCGCTGCTTCACGCGCGCGCTGATCGCCTCTTCCTGCAACGCCTCGATGGGCCGCACATCCGCCGTCTGCGCGACGCTGATCTTGCGGTGATCGATCTTGAAGCCGAGCTGCGCCATCAGAGCCGATTCGATGTTACGCACCACCTGTTTGGGTTGTACCCCGGACCGCGTGAGCACGTGCACCTCGCTCACTTCGCCGAGCGGCGTCACCACCACGCGCGCCGACAGCACGCCGGTCAGCGTCGTGATGAGATTTTCGACGCGCTTCATGCCCCAGGGATCGGGCTGCCCCGTGCCACCAGGAGGGCCGACGGGCAGCGGCTCTTGCGGATTGGATGTCACGGTGACGGCTCCTCTCCCGACAGTGCGACCCGGTTGCGGCCCGCGGCCTTGGCGCGATAGAGCGCGCGATCGGCGGCGACCAGTACATCCTCATCCTTCTTCGCGGGGCTGTACTCGGCCACACCAATGCTCGCCGTTACGAGCCCGTTTGGATAGCCTAGGCCAACCCCTTGCAGCTCCACCGCGCCGCGGATCTTCTCAGCTACCACGCGCGCGCCCTCTTCGCCAGTACCCACCAGGACAATCACGAATTCGTCGCCGCCATAGCGTCCCGCCACGTCGGTCAGTCGAATATGCTTGCCACACTCGCGCGCCGTGGCTTTGAGCAGCGCGTTGCCCGACTCGTGCCCGAAGCGATCGTTCACCTGCTTGAAATTGTCGAGATCGAGAAACAGGACGGCGAAGCGATCCCCTGTACGGTGGCACCGCGCTACCTCGTTCGCCAGCCTGTCGCGCAACACCCGGAACGAGGCGAGGCCGGTGAGCGCATCGACTGCCGCCTGCTGTTGGGCGATCTGCGCCTGGCGCTCGAGGTAGCGGGGACAGGACTTCAGCGTCGTCCGACCCGCGGCCGCCGCCACGGCGAACTCCTGACAGGTCCGGTAGCCACAGGCGCCCGAGTCCCAGGGGCGGCCATTGGGCGCCAACCCGATCTGCTCGAGGATCTCCTCGACCGCCTCGACGGTCGGCCCGCCGCCATTCACCTCCACATCGAAAGCCGCACCGACTTGAATTTTGACACCCTCCTTGAGCACGGGCTCCCGCGCTCGCGGGGGCTCGGTAGCGCCCACGATCTGGCGGCGGCGGAACAGCTCGTCCCTGGGGCCAAGCAGGGGGTGGTCGAGGCAACCCTCGCAGGGGAGGATGTCCACGAAACCAAGCTCGATCCGGTCGGTCCCGACGGCCCGGGCGATCCCTTCGAGGGCGCCAAGCCCGCGGACCTTCCGAAAGCGGCGGGAAGCCTGGCGCTGTTCCGTCAACAGTTCGAGCGGCAGGCCACCCGCCGTGCTCCAGTAGCGGCGCCGTTCCTCGGGAATGCGGGTGAAGAACAGGGGCTGATCCTGCACGCGGATCCCGCGCTTCCTTATTATCGCCTCGAGCTCGGCCAGGGTGATCGCGGCGTCCACGTCCTGACCGCCTTCGGTGAGGCAGACGCCGGCATATACGATCGGCGTGTCCTCGCCGTACAGCGCCTTGAGGTAGCGCGCCTCGGCTTCGACCGGCGTCGACACCGGGGCGAGATAGGGAATCAGCTCGGGATACTGGTTACAGATGGTCTCGACGATCACCGGGCAGGTGCTGCGGATGACGGTGCCGCCCGAGCCCCACTCCTCTTCGTTCCAGAGGTCCAGGTATTCCTTGGCGACCAGCTCGTCGCCCAGCACGCCCCGGTGTACCGTGCTGAAACCGGCGGCGTAGCAGGCGTTGACCACCTGCTCGGGCGTGGCGGGATAGAAGTAGGCGGCCGATTCCACCGCCAGAATGAGCACGGCCTGGCGACCCAACGCGAATTCGAGCGCCTTGGTCGCGTCGCCGACCGCAATGATCGCTTCGTGAGGACAGGCCGGAAGGCAGAGGCCGACGCGGGTGCAGGCTTCGTCGACGATCCAGACTTTTTGATCTTCCACCGCGACCGCATCGGAGGGGCAGACTCGCACACAGGCCAGGCATGCGACGCACAACTCTGGGTCGATCTTAAAATCCACGCCGACTCTTGGATTAGGGTGGCAGGGCCGCCCTAATCTATGGCGTATTCCTTCAATTTCCTATAGAGCGTGCGCTCACCGATGCCGAGTGTCTCGGCGGCCTTGCGGCGATTGCCGCGCGTTTCGCGCAGCGCCGCGTCGATGGCGGCGCGCTCGACGTCGGACATCGTCATGCCGGGTTTGTAAATGACCGCCCCGCCGTTCGTCTCAGGCGTCGCGGCAAGGGGATCGACGGTCGCTGCTTCGAGCTGCTTCCCTCCAGCGCCGCCACCAACCTCGATCACCTCGACCCGCTCGAGCGGCCGTTCCTCGATGCGATGGCGCAACTCTTCGACCTGCACCTTGAGCTCGACCAGCGTGCGAAAGATGAATTCCAGCTCCCGGCTCCCCACCCCTGCTCCCTGTTCCGGCAAAGAGCCGGGGATGGGCACGGGCAGACGACGAGTGCGGTCACGCACGTCGGCCGGGATGTCGCTCGCGCGAATCTCGCCTTCCGGCGCGAGCACCACCATGGATTCGATGAGATTCTTGAGCTGGCGCACGTTGCCCGGCCAGTCGGCCTCGACCAGGATCTGCAGCGCCTCGGGCGTGATGCCCTTGAACGCGCGATCGTGCGTCTTCGCGAACTCGGCGATGAAGGTGCGGACGAGCAGCGGGATGTCGCTGCGCCGCTCGCGAAGCGGCGGGAGATAGACCGACAGCACGTTGAGACGATAGAAGAGATCGTCGCGGAATCTCCCGAGCGTGACCGCTTCCTTCAACGATTTGTTGGTCGCCGCGATCACGCGCACGTCGACCGTGATCGGCTGCGTCCCGCCGACGCGGAAGAACGTGTGATCTTCGAGAACGCGCAGCAGCTTGACTTGCGTGGCGGGCGGCATCTCGCCGACTTCGTCGAGCAGGATCGTCCCGCCGTTCGCCAGCTCGAAGCGTCCCAGCCGCCGCTCAGCGGCGCCGGTGAACGCGCCTTTCTCGTGGCCGAACAGCTCGCTCTCGAGCAGCGTCTCGGGGAGGCCGGCGCTGTTCACGGCGATGAACGGCTTGCCGCGCCGCGGCGAGAGATCGTGAATCGCGCGCGCGACCAGCTCTTTGCCCGTGCCCGACTCGCCTTCGATCAACACGGTCGAGGTCACGGGCGCCATCTGCTCGATCTTGACGAGGACTTCCTGGATCGGGGGCGACTCGCCGAGGATGCCGGTGCGCTGCTGGAGTTTGCGGCGTTCGATCAGGCGGCGGACGGTGGAGGCGACTTCCTGCGGATCGGCGGGCTTCACGAGCCAGCCGGTCAATCCCAGCTCGTTGCCGACGCGCTTGGGATCGTCCGTCGCCTCCACGAGCCCCAACGTCGAGACGGCATGATCGTGCGCGGCGGCGAGAAGGCGCTGGGCGGTCGACTCGTGCAGGCCGCCGGTCAGAATAATTGCATCCGGCTCTCTGCTGCCCGCGCCCGGCTCCCGGCCTCGTACCGCCTGCCGCACATCGTCGAGCGACGAGACCATGGCGGTATCGTAGCCCGCTTGCTCGAGCGTCGCGTTGATGCGCACCGCGTGCTCGAGATCGTCGGTGGTGATGAGGACGCGGTCAGCCATGGACGTGCGTGGTTTCGTGCGTCGTACGTCGTACGTCGTGCGTGGAACTGCCGTGCGTGGTGCGTGGTGCGTCGTGCGTGGTATTCGCCCCCGAGATCAGGTCAACGGCGTGATCCAGGAACTGGTCCAGTACCGCCAACCCCTCCTTCACTCCGTTCGTAGAGCCGGGAAGGTTGATGATGAGCGTCTTGCCCCGAGTTCCCGCGCGGCCGCGCGAGAGCCAGGCCCGGGGGAAATTCGGACCCGACGCGGCGCGCAATGCTTCCGCGATTCCCTCGGCTTCGCGCTCGAGAATCGCGGCGGTTGCCTCGGGTGTGACG
>DASZNX010000546.1:0-4267 GCA_035551075.1 Gemmatimonadales bacterium
CCGCCGCGCTATGCGCGGCGGCGACGATCGTGCCGCTGAGGATCGCCCGGCAGAAGATGGAGACGTTCGAGTTCTAGCTCAGCGCCAGCTGAGGCCGGCGGCCAACTGAAAAATCGTGTTGCTCGCGAGGATGAATCTTCCCTCGACATACGGACGCGTCCGCCCGCTGCGTGCCTCGAGTCCGGTAAATAGCCCCAAATTGGTGTCGGTGTTGCCGCTCGTGTGGAGCAAATTGAGTCCGCCACCCAAGTACCATATCCGATAGCGCGTTGGCGGACGGTATTTGAGATCGAAATTCAGCGCCCATGGCGTTGCGCCGTTGGCGAAGTAGACGTCGAAGGTCGGATAGAACTCGAGCGCGGGGCTGAATGGCCACGAGAGCTGTGCGCCCGCGAGCACGTCGTCGTCATCGAAGTCGTAGCCGACGTGTGCACCGTATGTCGGGCCGGGCGAGGTCCAGCCCACGTGCCGTCGCGACCGCCGCTGGGCGTCCGCTGTCGAAGCCATCGAGCCCAGCAGGACCAACACGACCAACGCGCACGAAAGGGCCCATCGGTTCACGACCGGCTCCTGATTTCGGGACGGACACTCATAAAAAACGAGATGACGAAATGCAAGAGCCCAAAACACAAGGGCGGGCTGTCAGGCGGCGACGCGGGCTCCGCACCGATTGCAGTATCGCGCATCGGTTTCGAGTGCCGTGCCGCAGCGCACACAGTAGCCGGGCGCGGCGCCTAGTCGCCTGCCGCACTCGGAGCAGAACTGGGCATCCGGCTCCGGGCGAGCTCCATGATCCGGACATGGTGCGCGGTGAGCGGTAAGCGGTGCGCGGGCAGGCCCGGTGGATGCGATATCCCGCGCACCGCGCACCGCGCCCCGCGCACCTTCCCCTCGCAAGGCAGCGAGTGCTTCAGCCGTATACTTGGCTTTCAAGCTCTCGTAGTCTGAGTCGGAGAGCTTCCCCGTCGCCCGATCGAACTCGATTTCCTTGAGCGCCCGCAGCGCGACGGTCTGCGGGCTCATGTCGTCTTCCGGATCTTCCCCTTCATCGACGGCTACGGTGTCCGCCGGGTCCGTCGCTGATGGCCGCAGAATCGGGAGCAACACGAAATACGTGGCTCCCGCCGCGAGCAGGAGACCGAGCAGCAATTGAATCAGTTCCGTAGGGCGATCAGCCTGGAAGGCGATCGAGCTCGCGGCGCAGCCGCTCGAGCTCGTCGGGAGAAGCGTCCGGCGTCACCGGTGCGGCGGGGGCGGTCGCCAGCGCTTCGCGCGCCCAGCGTCGCAAGGTGAGCGCCAGCAACACGCCCGCGATCACGATCACGATCGAGGGAACGAAGTAGCCCGCGAGGTTGAAACCGCGCCTGGGTGGGGCCATGAGCGCGGCCTCACCATACTGTGCCACGAAATCGTCGATGATTTGTTGCGCCGACTTTCCCTGCTCCGCCAGCTGCACAACGCGCTTATGGAGGGCCGGGCTGTACGTGCAGGTGAAGTCGGTCGTGCGACAGGTGTAGATGTCCAGGCCGCAGCCACAGCTGCAGCGCAATTTCTTTTCGATCGCCTGGAGATGGGCGTCGTTGTCGGCGGCGGTCGTCGGCTCGCGCGGCCGACCGGCCCGCTCGGGATCGTATACGGGAGCGCCGGGGTTGGTGTGGGTCGTGTCCTGCACCATCGCCCCGATCGCCCCCGCGACCACGGCAAAGAACTCTCTCCGGGCGAGCGGCGTGTTCATCGTTGCGCCTCGGCGGACGTGGCAGCCTCGAGCTTCACCGCATATCCGGCCTGCGTTCGCGGACCCTTCACCGCCAACGGCGCCCCGCCCGGCCAGAGCACGATGAGTCCCCCGATGACCAGCACGAATCCCCCGAACCAGACCCACCACACGAGCGGATTGATGGTGAAGCGATAGACCGCCTGCTCGCTCCCATTCACGAGACCGGCCAGCACGACGTACAAGTCTTCCTGCAGGCCGCTGCGGATGCCCACCTCGGTGGAGGGCTCGAACGTCGGATTCCCGAACGCATCCACGTGCTGTCGCTTCTCGGTCCGCAGCCGGCCGATGTGTTTGCCGTCGCGCCGCACGTCCACCAGCGCCGCGGTGATCTCACGATTCAGCGCGTTGTACTGCGATATGCCGAGGTGCGTGAAGGTGTAGACGTGACCGTACGGGCTCTTGAGCGTGACCGACTCGCCCGGCTGCAGCGTGGCTTGTGTCTCCCGCTTGAACGCCATCCCGGCGAACGCGACGAACAGCAGCACGATGGCCACGTGCACGATGTAGCCGCCATAGCGGCGCCGATTGCGCGCGAGCAGGTGATAGACCGCGACGGGAATCGCCTCACCGTACTGGCGGTGTCGCGCGCGCGCGCCACGCGCGAATTCTTGGACGACGGTCGCGAGCACGAAGCTGCCGAGGCCGACGGTGGTGATCGTCCAGAAGTCGCGTAGACCGGCGATCAACAGAATCAAGATCGCAAAGACGAAGGTCGTGACCGGCACCGCGAATTGACGTCGCAGATTGGGAATCGAAGCCCGCCGCCAGGCGATCAGCGGGCCGATACCGGTCAAGCCGAGCAGGGTGACGCCGAGCGGCACGTTCACCTGATTAAAGAACGGCGGGCCGACGGTGATCTTGGTGCCCTTGACCCACTCCGACAGAATCGGGAACAGCGTGCCCCAGAAGACCGAGAACGCAATACCGATCAGCAACAAATTATTGAAGAGAAAGCTGGCTTCGCGACTGACCATCGATTCCAGCGTCGCGTCGGCTTCGAGTAACGGCAGCCGCGCCGCATAGAGGGTGAAACTCGCCGCGCCGGCCAGCACCAGGAAGACGAGGAAGAAATATCCGACGCTCGACTGCGTGAACGAGTGGACACTCGCGATCACGCCGGAGCGCGTGATGAAGGTACCGAAGATCGACAGCAGCCAGGCGCCGATGATCAACGCGAGATTCCATTTCTTCAGCATGCCGCGCTTTTCCTGAATCATGACCGAGTGCAGGAACGCGGTCATGACGAGCCACGGCAAGAGCGCGGCATTCTCTACCGGATCCCATGCCCAGTACCCGCCCCAGCCCAGCTCGACGTACGCCCACCACATGCCGATCAGCAGGCCGATGCTCAGGAAGAGCCAGGACACGAGCGTCCACTTGCGCACCGCGACGAGCCACTCGGTGTCGAGCTTCTTCGTGAGCAGCGCGCTGATCGCGAATGCGAACGGGATCGTGATCGAGATATAGCCGAGGTAGAGCATCGGCGGATGGAAGACCATCCCCGGATTCTGCAGCTGCGGATTCATGCCCCGGCCGTCCAGCGGAGCAAACGCCAGCCGCTCGAACGGGTTCGCCGCGAAGTGGGGCGAAAAGAGCATCACCGTGATGAAGAACGTCGCCACGGTGCACGTCACCGCCGCCACGTAAGGCAAATAGGCGCGATGGCGCCGGCTGGTGAGCGTCTGCGCGAGCACCGCGAAGAGACTCAAAACACTGGCCCAAAAGAGCAGGCTGCCCTTCTGCCCCGCGTACAGCGCCGACCAGAGATAGAACGTGGGCAGGTTGCGGCTCGTGTACGCGGCCACGTACTCCAGCGTGAAGTCGTGCCGGAAGATGGCCGTCTCGAGCGACACGACGGCGACGACCAGGGCGCCGAACAGCGCGAACGTGGCGTGCCGCGCACTCTGCTGCAGGTCGGCGCGGCCTTGCACGCCGCCGACGAATCCGGTGATGGCTCCCCAAAGGCCGACCAGGAAGGCCAGCCATAACGCGAGAGTGCCGAGCAGAATCATCTAGGCTTTGGGGACTGCTTCGTACCGCGATCCACACTTCGCGAGCACGTCAGTCGCGTGGATCACGCCGTCCTTCTCGAGCCGGCCCTCGACGACGACTTCGACGGAATCGGTGAACGTATCGGGCGGGAGCCCTTTGAAGATGACGGGATAGCTGACCATCCCGTCGGTGATGTGAAAGCGCAGCGTCTGCGTCGCGGTCTCCTTCTGCACCGAGCCGGGGACGACGCGCGCGCCGACCTTCATGCCGAGATCGTAGAACGACGGGTCGGCGGAGACGCGCTGCGCGAGCTCGCTGGGCGTCAGGAAGTATTGGCCGGTTTGCTTGATGCCCGAGGCCATCAGATAGCCGACCGAGCCGACGATGAGAATCGCGCCTAACGCGAATTTCGTGCCCGCCTTCATCGCGTAATTATACCATGCCCTTCTGCGCGTGCTCCAGCGCCCACTGTACGGCTTCGGTTGGGGTCGTCACGCG
>DASZNX010000547.1:0-2953 GCA_035551075.1 Gemmatimonadales bacterium
GCATGCGCGGGCCGTCCGCGCGCATCGACATCGACGCCGGCGTCGCCGGCAGCTCGCACGCGCGGCGCGATCCGCTGCGCGAAGCGGGCACGGGGCACGCGACGTTCAACGGCGGCGCGGCGCTGACATTGTATTTCGGACCCGCCGTCGTCTTCACGCATCCCTATTTCGACACGCGTCTCAAATGGGATCCCGATTATTACGGCAAGAAGGATCGCGTCATCGCGGGACGCTTCGCCGAGGCGTACGTCAGCGCGCAATGGCGCTACGCGGAGATTTTCTTCGGCAGTCTCGATCGGAACTGGGGGCCGCGGTTCACGCAAGGTTTGCTCGTTTCGCCGAGCCCCTACAGTTACGATCACTTCGACTTCAAGGTCGGCACCGACGGCATCTACATCGAGGGCCTGCTCACGCAGCTCGACGATTTGCCGGACACAGCGGGCACAGCGAACCACCGCTACTTCGTCGCTCATCGCCTCGTCGTCCGGCCGCCGTGGAACACGACGTTCGCACTCTGGGAAGGCACGCTCACCGCCGGTCCGGGCCGCGAGCTCGAGCCCTGGTTCGCCAACATCTTTTCGCTTGGGCTCGTCGCCCAGTACGACCAGGGCTCCACCGCGAACAACCTGCTCGGCTTCGACGTCACGACGCGTCTCAAGCGGACCCAGCTGTTCGGATCGGTCCTGCTCGACGACATCCAGATCGACAAGTCGAGCGCCAGCGACAAGGAGCCGCCCTCATACGGATTCACCCTGGGCGCGCAGGGCGGGGTTTCCCGGCTCGGCTGGACCGCCTTCTACACGCAGGTCTCCAACCTCACCTATCGCACGCCCAATCCCGCCGAGGCGGTCATGCGGCGCAACGTCGGGCTCGGCCGTAATTTCTCCGACTACGATCAGCTGACATTGCGCGGCTCGGTCATCGCGGGACCGGGCGTGTTGCTCGAACCTGAGGTCACCATGCTGCGCCAGGGCCAGGGGGACTTTCGTTTGCCATATCCGACCGTCCCGCAATACGACTCGACGCCGACGTTTCTCGTGGCCCCCGTCACGCGCACCGTGCGCCTCGCGGTCGCCGGTCAGGTCGTGCACGGACGCTGGACGCTCTCGGGCGATGGCGGCGTGCACCTGATCCACAACGGGCCCGAGAAGACGCGGTGGGTGGGGACGATTGCACTGAGCTGGCGAACGAAAAAAGAGGGCCGGGTGCCGTGAGCCGCATTTGTTTATGATCACCCGCGACCGCGTCGAAGCCCTCCTGCGCAAGATGGCGACGATGCGGATCGTCGTGATGGGTGACGCGATGCTCGACGTCTACCTCGTCGGCGATGCCGATCGCGTGTCGCCCGAGGCGCCCGTGCCCGTCGTCACCGTGCACGCCAGCCGCCACGCGCTCGGCGGCGCCGCGAACGTGGCGGCGAACGTCGCGGCGATCGGCGCCGAATGCAGGCTCGTCGCCGTGGTGGGCGCGGACGCGCGCGGGGAATCGGTGAAGGCCGAGCTCGACGACGGCAAACTCGGCACGCAGTACCTCGTGACCGATCCCACGCGGCCGACCACCTCGAAGACGCGCGTCGTCGCGCGCGGCCAGCAGATGCTGCGCATCGACGAGGAAATCGAGCACGCCATCTCCGCGCGAATCATGGAGCAGCTCGGCGCGGCACTGGAGCGCGCCATGCGCGATGCCGACGCTCTGCTGATCGAGGATTACAATAAGGGGACGCTGGTGCCGCAGGTGATCGAGCGCGGCCTGAGCCTGGCCAAAAAGCGCGGCGTTCCGGTGGTGGTCGATCCCAAGTTCAAGAATTTCTTCGCCTACCGGGGCGCCACAATTTTCAAACCCAATCGCCGCGAATTGGAGCAGGCGATGGGCGCGGCGTTGGACTTAGCCCATCCCGACGCGCTGCCCGAGGCGCTGAAAAAACTGGCCGTCGATAACCTGTTGCTGACCCTCGGCGCCGAAGGAATGATGCTCGTCACCAAGGATGGCGACGTGGTGCGAATCCCTACCATGGCGCGGGAGGTCTTCGACGTGTCGGGCGCCGGCGACACGGTCACCGCATGGGTGGGGACGGCGCTCGCCGCCGGCGCGAGCGCGAGCGAGGCCGCGCACATCGCGAACTTCGCCGCCGGCATCGAGGTCGGCAAAGCCGGCGTCGCGACCGTGGCGCCGAACGAAGTGCTGTCCATGCACGAGCAGTATTATGATCAGCTTGGGAAGCTAAGGCGCGAAGGATTACTCTAGAGCGCGCCAGAAGTCATCTGAGACCAGTTGATGGGCATGCCTCTTGCCGCGATGCATGGCATGAAGCTTTGGCATCCGAGAGCATCGTGATTGCCCGCGTCCGCCGCCCCAAGCTCCCCAAGCTCCCTAAGCTACGTCACGAAATGGTGAGGCTCGACCTTCGCCGCCGAAGCGGACCGACCGCGGCGCGAATCTCCACCGCCGAACTTTTGCATTCGGTGCTGGCTAGTCTGCATTCGACATTCGAAGTAGAACGCAGTCGGGTCCCTTAGGTCGGCGGTCAGAGCCCTTAGCGCACGGACAACCGAAGACCCACGATCACGTTCAAGTTGAACGCATCATAGCTGTAGTTGCGGTTCAGCTCGTACACTCCGGTAATCCGCGTCACCAGATCGTATCGCTCGTGCGGCTGCACGCGCTCCACCGACAATGCGTGCTGCACATCCACGCCGTTGGGATCGGTGGTGGCGCCGGTTTGATCGCCGCGCTGCTGGCGGATCATGCGCGTCCACGCCCAGGTCCAGGATCCGCGCGGTGAGAACGACTCGACGGCCACGACCGATCCGGCGCCGCCCGGCCCGGCCTCGGAGCCGAGCACCTGGCCGAGCTGGGTGTGGCCCTGGCGCACGTCGATGTGGGTGTAGAACGGCACGTACGCTCCCCCCTGCGCGAGGCTCGAGATCTGGAGGTTCTGCAGCTCGGCGCGGAC
>DASZNX010000548.1:0-4985 GCA_035551075.1 Gemmatimonadales bacterium
TCGCAGAGTATCGCGTCCGGACCGTAGTTCTCGTAAAACGGCTCGAACACCACGACCTCATCGCCCGGATCGACGATGCCCAGAAGCGCGGACGCCATCGCTTCGGTAGCGCCGCAGGTCACGGTAACCTGCGTGTTCGGATTGATGGAGAGTCCATACCATTGCTGGTACTTCGCGGCCAGCGCGGTGCGCAGGCGCGCGGCGCCCCAGGTCACGGCGTATTGGTTCACGTCGTCGCGAATTGCTCGCGCGGCTGCTTCTTTCAGGATCTCGGGGCAGGGGAAATTGGGGAATCCTTGAGCGAGGTTAATGGCGCCGTGCTCGGTGGCGAGTCGGGTCATCCCTCGAATCACTGATTCGGTGAAGCCATGGGTGCGGCGTGCGGTGCGGATCCGGGACATGGTGGCCTACTTCAGGAGCAGTTTGGCGATCGTATTGAGTTGCATGTTGCTCGTGCCTTCGTAAATCGTTCCGATCTTTGCATCGCGGTAGAACTTCTCTACCGGGTATTCCTTCGTGTATCCGTAGCCTCCAAATAGCTCCACGGCTAGCGACGTCACGCGCTCAGCCACCTGCGAGCTGAACAGCTTCGCCATGGCGGCCTGCTTGGTATAAGACTCGCCGGCATCTTCGAGCCGCGCGGCGTTGTACACCATGAGTCGTGCCGCCTCGAGCTCGGTCGCCGCCTGCGCCAATTGAAACTGCACGCCCTGGAAGTCGGCGACCGGCTTGCCGAACTGCTGGCGCTCCCTCACGTACTTGAACGACGCGTCCAGCGCTCCGCGCGAGATGCCGATCATTTGCGCGCCGATCCCGATGCGACCGGTATTCAGCGTTTCGATCGCCACCTTGTAGCCGTTGCCGACTTCACCGATCAGGTTGGCGGCGGGTACCTCACACTGATCGAGAATGAGCTCGGCCGTCGATGACGCGCGAATGCCGAGCTTGTCTTCTTTCTTGCCGACGCTGAAGCCCTTGAAGCCGCGCTCCACCGCAAACGCCGTGATCCCCTTGTAGCCTTTGGCAAAGTCGGTGTTCGCGAAGATGACGTAGAAACCCGCCTCCGCGCCGTTGGTGATCCACAGCTTGCGGCCATCGAGAACCCACTTGTCGCCCTGCTTCGTGGCCTTCGTCGCGAGTCCAAAGGCGTCGGATCCCGACCCCGCCTCGGACAGTGCGTATGCACCGACAAGGCTGGTGGAGAGACGCGGCAGATAGCGCTGCTTGATATCGTCGGATGCCCACTTGAGCAGCAGCGCGTTCACCAGCGTGTTCTGCACGTCGACGAAGATCGCGACCGACGCGTCGACGGCGGAAAGCTCCTCGACGGCGAGAACCGTCATGAACAGACTCCCGCCCGCGCCGCCGTGCGTTTCGGGAATCTCGATGCCCATCAGGCCCAGCTCGAAGAATTTCGGGATGAGCGCGGGGTCGAGCTGCGCGGCGCACTCCATCGCCTGGACGCGCGGGCGGACCTCCTGCTCGGCGAAGTCGCGCACCGCGCCCTGAAACATCTGTTCTTCTTCGGAGAGCTGCGTCAGCGGCGAGGAGTTCAGTTCAACCCTTCTTGTCCCCGGGTCCCGCCGCCAGCATTTCGCGAATGCCGCCCAGCGAGCTCAGTACGCCGGTGGCTTCGTACGGGAGGTACACGACTTTATTACCCTGGCCGGACACCATCTCTTTCAACGCCTCGATATAGCGGATCGCGATGAGGTAGCGCGCGGGATCGCCGCCCGTGCCCTTGATGGCGGCGGTAATCCGCTCGATGGCCTGCGCCTCCGCTTCCGCGACCTTGAGCCGCGCCGCCGCCTCCGCTTCGGCATGCAGAATCTTGGCCTGCTTGTCACCCTCCGCCGTATTGATCTCCGATTGGCGCACGCCTTCCGCCGCCAGAATGCGCGACTGCTTGTCGGCCTCGGCCGTGAGGATCGTGGCGCGGCGATCGCGCTCGGCGCGCATCTGCTTTTCCATCGCGTCCCGGATGTCGCGCGGCGGATTCACGTCCTTCAGCTCGACGCGATTGACCTTGGCGCCCCACTTGTGGGTCGCCTCATCGAGGATGGCGCGGAGTTTGGCATTGATGGTGTCGCGCGAAGAGAGGATGTGATCGAGCTCCATCTCGCCGATGACGTTGCGGAGCGTCGTCTGGGTCAGTTTTTCGATCGCATCCGGCAGGTTCGCGATCTCGTACGTTGCCCGCACGGGATCGGTGATCTGCGAATAGATCAGCGCGTCGATTTCGACGACGACGTTGTCCTTCGTGATCACGTTCTGCCGCGGAAAGACATAGACCGTCTCGCGCAGGTCGATCCGCTCGGTGCGAAAGCGGCGGGAATAGCTGTCGCCCGCCGGGGTGATGATGGTTTGGTGCCACTCGATGGCGCGGGGCCGGTCGAGCACGGGCACGATGACGTTCAAGCCGGAGCTCAACGTCTTGTGATACTTGCCCAGCCGCTCGATGATCATCGTTTGCGCCTGCTGGACGACGCGGAGGCCCTTGGAAAGAATCACGACGATTGCCAAGACCACGCCGCCGATGAGTATCGTGCCAGGACCCATCACAGCTCCTTTTCGACTACGAGAGTCGTCCCGTCAACCTGAATGACCATGATCTGCGTACCGGGCTCGAGCGTTGTCGCATCCGACGTCGCGCCGCGCCAATCCTCGCCATTCACCTTCACCCGCCCCGTGCCGCCCGGTCCAATGCGCTCGGTCACGACCCCGGTCTTGCCGAGCAGCGCATCGACGCCGGTGCGCAATTCCGAGCCGGGGCTGAGCTGGAAATAGTGCAGGAGCCGGGGCCGCAGCCCGGCAATGCTGACGATGCTCGAGAGCGCGAACGCGATGCCCTGTGAGACGATACCGAGGCCCGGCACCAGCGCGACCAACCCGGCCACGAACGCCCCCGCGGCCAGGCATGCCAGCCAAAAGCCGGCGGTGAACATCTCGGCAACGAGGAGGACGATGGCACCGAGAAACCAAACCAGCCAATCCTGCATATGGACCAAAGCTGCAACCCTTGCGGGCGTTTCGCTATCCAACTGAGGCCATTCACTCGCGGAGCCGCCATGATCGCGCGTTCACTGACGCTATTCGCCGTTGCCGGGTTTCTCGCCGTTCCCGCTGCCGCACAAACCACACGTCATGTCCTCAAGGGCGACTCGGTCGCCGTCTACAACCTCGTCGGCCAGCTGCGGGTGGAAGGCGGCACCGGCGAGGGCGGCGATGTGGTGGTCGAAGTGCAGCGTGGCGGCTCCGATGCGGCCAAGCTCGACATCCAGTCAGGACCGATCCGCGGCCGCGAAACGCTCCGCGTCATTTATCCCGACGACGTCATCGTGATGCCCGACTGGGGTCGCGGCTGGAACACGACGTTGCACGTGCGTGACGACGGTACGTTCGGCGACGACGAGTGGGAGGGCGAGGGCAGGCATCATCACCACGGCTGGTCCGGTGAGGGTCATGAGGTGCGGATCACCGGACGTTCCCGTGATGGACTCGAAGCCTTCGCCAATGTGACGGTCACGGTCCCCAAGGGCAAAGCGGTCGCCGTGTATCTCGGCGTCGGAAAGGCGACGGTGACCAACGTGGACGGCTCGATTCGGGTATCGGTCGCGTCCGCCGATGTCTCGGCCGATCGTACGCGCGGCTCGCTGAAGATCCAAACGGGGTCGGGCAACGTGGACCTCCGCACCGCATCGGGCGACGTGGTCCTGAACACGGGTTCCGGCGACATCACCGCGACCGGTATCGATGGGTCTCGCCTGAGTCTCGAGACCGGTTCGGGTGCGGTGACGTTGCGTGACGGCAAAGCAGCGAACGTGCACGTGGAGACGGGCTCGGGGACGATCGACGCGTCGGCGCTGACCGGCGACGACCTGTCATTCGAGACCGGCAGCGGCGATGTGGACGTCGCGGTGGTCTCGACGTTCTCTTCTGTTCACATCGAGACGGGATCAGGCGATGTCACGCTCAAGGTTCCGCCCACGCTCGGCGCCGAAGTGGATCTCGACACGGGCAGCGGCGACATCGATCTCGGCGGCTTGACGCTACAGGTGCGGCGCATCGAGCGCGATCACGTGCGGGGTACGCTGGGCGATGGAAAGGCCCGCCTGTCCGTCGAGACCGGCTCGGGCAACGTGCACCTGCAGAAGCTCTAGTCTTCTCCCTCTTCGAGTCGCCGCAGCTCGCGGCGCTGCTTTTTCGTGGGCCGGCCCTTGCCTTGATAGGCGGGGGCCGGAGCGATTTTGTGCTGCTCCGCGAGCCGCTCGCGTGTCGCCCGGCCTTCCGGCGACTCGTCGTACAACAGCAGCGCATCGCGCGCTGAGCCGCGGCGCTCGGTTACGGCGCGGACCGTGATGATCCAGTCGTAGGGGCCCACCCGAACACGCAGCGCATCGCCGGCGCGAACCGGCTTGGCCGGTTTGGCGCGCGCGCCATTGAGCTGCACTTTGCCCCCGGCAACGGCGTCGGCGGCGAGCGCGCGGGTCTTGAAAAACCGCGCCGCCCACAGCCAGCGATCCAGCCGGACGGTGTCTTCGTTCATACTCGTTTTAATGAAGCTTCATACTGCTCTGCCGCTAAATGCCGGTTCTAAACGAAGCGGCCGCGCGTCATGTGCCGACCCGCGGCCTCTTCCAACCTCCGAGATTCGCCTAACGGTTGCGAAGCTTGCTGAGTAGGCGCAGGATCGCGACGTACAACCAGATCAGGGTGACCATCAACCCGAAGGCGGCGTACCACTCCATCTCTTTCGGCGCGCCTTGCTCGACGCCCTGTTCGATGAAATCGAAATCGAGCACCAGATTGAGCGACGCAATCGTGATGATGAACAGGCTGAAGGCGATCCCGACCGGTGAACCCTCGTGCAGCATCGCGATGCGCACGCCGGCGAACTGCAGCCCGATAGCGACCAAATAGAATACCGCGATGCCGCCGGTGGCCGCGCAAACGCCCGCCTTGAATCGCGCCGTGACCGGAATGAT
>DASZNX010000549.1:0-1827 GCA_035551075.1 Gemmatimonadales bacterium
CCACTGTGCAGGCGCTCATGTTCATGGCTCGCGTCGTCGAGGAGCGCAGCGGCGGACGCCACCGCATCCGGGTGTTCCACTCGCGGCAACTCGGCGAAGAGAAAGAGACCATCGAACAGACGCGGGTCGGAGCCATCGATCTCAACCGCACCAATGTCGCGCCGATCGGGTCCATCATTCCAGCGGCGAACGTGCTTGCGCTGCCGTTTCTGTTCCGCTCATTCGATCATCTGCACAAAGTGCTCGATCACGCGATCGGCGAGGAGATCCTGACGAGCGCGCAGCGCCATGGTTTCGTCGGCTTGACGTTTTACGACTCGGGATCGCGATCGATCTACAATAGCGTGCGGCCGGTGCGCACGCTTGCCGACATGCAAGGATTGCGAATTCGGGTGCAGCAATCGGAGCTGATGGTCGACATGATTAGGGCGCTCGGCGCCCAACCGGTCGAGCTGCCCTACGGGCAGGTCGCGACCGGCCTCTCCACCCGATTGATCGATGGCGCGGAAAACAACTGGCCGTCCTACGTCACGACGAGCCACTACAAGCTCGCTCCCTACTACACGCTGACGGAGCACACGATGGGACCGGAGCTGCTTGTCATGTCCCCGCGTGCGTGGGAAAGCCTGTCGGCGGAAGACCAGGACATCTTCCGCGACGCGGCGCGCAAGTCCAGCGCATACATGCGCGAGCTGTGGAACGGACTGGAGGATCGCTCGCGCCAGCAGGCGCGGGCCGCCGGCATCACCGTCATCAGCGATTTCGACCGAACGCCGTTCGAGCAGGCGATGAACACGATCTACACAAAGACCGTCACCGATCCGGCCCTGCGCGAATTGATCGAGCGTATTCGCAACGTTCAATGAGCTTGGATTTGCTTGCCCTCAAGGAGGAACAATCGCGGGCGCCAACCGCGCGGCAGCGGCGGAGCCTTGACCTGGAGACGCAGAGCGTCGTGCGGGTGCTGCCGATCCGGTGGCGTCTGTTATCGATCGCCGCGCTCAACGCGACGGTAGCCATCATTCTGGCGGCGCTGATCTGGAACGGCGCCAACGTTCTCAGCCGGGCGTGGGACGACGTCCGCACGGTGCGCGAATCCGACAAGCTCCTGGTCCTGCTGGAAAGCGAAGCGAGCCGCCTGCAAAACCTGATCCATCGCTACATCAACCAGCCGAGCCAGGAAGTCCTCACTGAAATTCTGGGACTGCACGGCGAGGTTCTAAGTACGCTGCGCAACCGCGGCGCGGTGGACCCGGTTTTGTCGGGATCCGCGGACGAGCTGCGCGCGGTGACCGAGCGGTTTCTGCAAGGCTTTGGCGAGGTCCGCGCGCTCCAGACCACCATCGCCCATACCTACGAGAACGAAGTGCTCAAGCCGGCAAGGGAAATGGCGGGCCTCTATGCGATCATCGAGGGCGCCATCGGCGCCCGCGACGCGCTGCTGCTGCCTTCGCTCGGAAAGTCGCGCGAGGCATTCACCGCCAGTCTCGTCGCCGCCAACGCCTTCTATCTGTCGCTCGCTTCGGATGCCGCCGACGAGGCGCGCAGGAACATCACCACCGTCGAACAGACGATTCCAGTGATGATCGACCTCGCGGAAAACAACCTGCAGCGCACTGCGCTGACGGCGCTTGCCCAGCGCGCCGCCGCGTTCGGCGACGGATTGAAGACGCTGGCCGAGCAGTTCGCCATGCGCACCAACCTGCTGAAGACCGCCATCGACGACAATCAGGCCGCCATGATCGCGGTGATCAGCAAGCTCTCGGCGCAGATGACCCTGCGCGAGCTGCAGGCGCAAGGAAGCTTCGACCACACGCTGGCCAATAT